>JAFGVS010000034.1 GCA_016937865.1 Alphaproteobacteria bacterium | reverse complement strand
ATTCCCGAGCCAGTGATGATGGGTCCACGATTCGTCGCCGTCGGATTTGTTCAGGTTGTGGATCACGGTTTACAACGTTTGAACGGGTACAGTTGCGGGATTTAACGGTCATTAAAAATGACGGCAGCGAACGTCCTTTCGATCGCGAAAAGCTCATTCGATCACTCCGCCTGCCGTGTCAAAAGCGTCCGATTACGCAAGAGAGAATCGAACAAATCGCCAATGGAATTCAACGTAATTTAGAAGCATCTGGCGAACAAAATATTTCCACATCCCAAATTGGGGATTTGGTCTTAGAGGCGCTTGAAACGCTGGATAAAGTGGCTTACATTCGATTCGCATCGGTTTATAAAGACTTTAAATCCTTGGAAGATTTTCAAAAAATGTTAACGAAACAAAAGGCGTCAAAACCGATAAAAAAAGAAAGCCTTTTTTAAATCGTTTGTCTAAAAAAGGCGATCTAAATATGCAGAAAGGGAGATAAATAAAAAAGATTTATCTCTTCTATTTATTTAGATCACGGGTAAATCATGAAAAGGTCTTGTTCTACAACAATTTACTTGATTCGTTTGAAGGGTTTAGTGTAACATTATGCACGGCTACGCACGGATTCGATTCGAATTTTAGTTAATTTCTCTTGTGATTCAAGGGACTATTGGCTGGTGATTCGGGCTGGTTTTGTATAAAAATTTTAGGGGTGTAGCTCAGTTGGTAGAGCATTGGTCTCCAAAACCAAGTGTCGTGGGTTCGATTCCTACCACCCCTGCCAATAAATGACGGGGTAAAACTAAAGGGTTGATATGTCTGATAAGAAAAAAACAAGTTTTTCCGAATTTACGCAGCAAGTGCGTGAAGAAGCCAGTAAAATTACATGGCCGACAAAACAGGCGACGATGTCTGCGACAATTTTAATTATTATTATTTCAATTTTAACGGCGATCTTTTTCTTTGTGGTTGATCAATCAATCATGGGGGTAATTCGCGCTATTTTTGGATTAGTTGAGTAAGGAAGAGAAGAAGAATGACACAAAAAGCACGTTGGTACATTGCGCAAGTTCAATCCGGTTCTGAAGGAAGTGCTGTAAAAGCCCTTAAAGAAAAGATTGAGCGAAATAAAATGGAAGAATTGTTTGAAGAAATTCTCATTCCAACACATGAAATAACAGAAGTGAAGCAAGGAAAACGGGTTCAGACCGAAAAAAAATTCTTTCCAGGCTACATAATGTTAAAAATGGTCATGAACGAAGAAACATGGCAAACAGTACGCGGTATTAAGCGTGTAACAGGATTTTTAAGTGCACAAAACAAACCTGTGCCTTTGTCGCAAGCCGAAGCGGACAAGCTCATCAAATCTCTAGACGATCAAGCACAAGGAATGGCCCCATTGGTGACCTTCCAAGTTGGGGATCGTGTAAAAGTGATTGGTGGGGCTTTTGCTTCATTCAGCGGAACTGTCGAAGCTGTAGACGATGAAAAACAACGTTTAAAAGTGTCTGTGCTCGTCTTTGGACGTCCGACACAAGTTGACTTGGAATTCGCGCAAGCACAAGGCGAATAAGAAATTAAAATGTGGAAGAAGCGCCATCTTCGTACCACGAGCTCATATAAAAAATAAGGAGTAAAAAATGGCAAAACCAAAAAAACAAGTTACCGCGGTTGTAAAATTACAAGTCGCGGCGGGAAAAGCAAATCCTTCTCCACCCGTGGGTCCAGCACTTGGACAGGCCGGTGTGAATATTATGGATTTCTGTAAAGCGTTTAATGATCGCACAAAAGATTTAGAGCCAGGCGCTCCAATTCCGGTTGTGATTTCTGTATATAAAGATCGTTCATTCGATTTTGTAACTAAATTGCCTCCAGTTAGCTACTTTGTGAAAAAAGCGGCTAAAGTTAAAAAAGGCTCTCAAACACCAGGTTTGGGTAAACATGTTGCTAAATTATCAAATGCACAACTTAAAGAAATCGCAGAAAAGAAAATGCCAGACTTAAATGCACACACAATCGAAGCGGCAATCAGCATCGTGCGTGGACAATGTGTGTCTATGGGTATTGCAACGGAGGAAGTGTAATGGCTAAAACAAGTAAAAGAATGAAGGACCTTCGTGCAACGATAGAATCAGAAAAAGTCTATGCACTTTCTGACGCAATTGCATTATTGAAAAAAGGGTCAAAAGTTAAATTCGACGAAACAGTTGAAATCGCAGTTAGATTAGGATTGGATCCTAAAAAAGCGGACCAAGCCTTACGTGGGATGGTTGCTTTGCCAAATGGAACCGGAAAAAACGTGCGCGTGGCGGTTGTTGTTGCAGATGCTGCAAAACAAGATGCTGTGAAAAAAGCGGGTGCAGACGTTGTTGGTGGTGAAGAACTAATTGAAACAATTGCAAAAGGCACAATTGATTTTGATGTATGTATTACAACACCAGATATGATGCCAAAATTGGCAAAAGTGGCACGTGTTTTGGGTCCAAAAGGCTTGATGCCAAATCCAAAATTGGGCACTGTAACACCAGATGTGGAAGAAGCTGTTAAAAAATCTAAAGCGGGACAAATTGAATATCGCACAGATAAAAACGGGTTAATCCATGCCGGGGTTGGAAAACTCAGTTTTGATGAAAAAAAACTTGAAGAAAATATAAATACTTTGATGGATGTGTTACGAAAAGCAAAGCCACAAAGTGCTAAAGGAACATATATCCGTAAGGTTTCCCTCAGCTCAACAATGGGCGCAGGTATAACTGTAGATATGAAATAATTATAAAATTTGTCCCAGTCCGAGACAGCCGGTGTAAACAGAAATGTTTGCTTAAATGAAATGAGTACGATGCCTGCTTAGATATGGCGAGCTATTCTCCTAAAAGGATGCGGACGATAAGCCGGTTTTTCTTTAAATATAAGAAGAAAGACCAATCGTTAACTAAAAAAGAAAGAAGACGCAATATGCTACGATCCGATAAACAAGCTTGGATTGCCGACATGCACACAGCGATGACTGATGCCGATGCCGTTTACGTTGCCCACTACCAAGGGTTGACTGTTTCTGCAATGGAAGAACTTCGAAGTGAAATTCGCAAAGTTGGTGGACAAGTAAAAGTTTCAAAAAATCGATTGATGCGTTTGGCTTTAGACAAAACAGATTATGCCGGTATTGGCGATCTTTTCACAGGGGCAACAATTGTTGTTCATGGTGAAAAAGTTGTTGATATGGCAAGAGTGCTGGTCGATTTCGTAAAAGAAAATGAATCTTTGAAGATTTTGGGTGGTGCGTCTGGTGCGGAAATTCTGTCGATGGATGTTGTAAAGTATTATGCAACATTACCCTCTTTGGACGGAATCCGCGGAACACTTGTTGGGCTTTTACAAGCTCCTGCGTCGAAACTGGCGCGCGTGTTTAAAGCTTACGCAGACAAATCCTAACAATAAATAATAAAAAGGAGACCAGAAATGGCTGACATTAAAAAATTAGTTGAAGAACTATCAAAATTAACAGTTGTAGAAGCAGCTGAACTTTCAAAAACATTAGAAGAAGAATGGGGCGTTTCTGCTGCTACACCGGTTGCTGTTGCTGGCGTTGCTGCTGCAGCTGTTGAAGAAAAAGACGAATTTGATGTTGTCTTGACGGTGGCTGGTGACAAAAAAATCAACGTGATCAAAGAGGTTCGTGGAATTACAGGTCTTGGCCTTAAAGAAGCAAAAGATCTTGTTGAAGCGGCTCCAAAAACAGTTAAAGAAGCTGTGAAAAAAGATGAAGCAGAAGAAATAAAAAAGAAATTAGAAGAAGCTGGTGCAACAGTTGAACTAAAATAATTTATTTTCTGTTTTTTAAGAATTAATAGATTCTGCTGCGGGACAGAATTCAAACTTTCCCGCACCATATGCAAGAAAACAAGACCGAGCCAAAGGAGTCGCCCGTGATGCAACAAAAAACGAACCAACCACAAAACCGTCGACACTATTCTTCTAATCAACCTCGGTCAAAACCGATATCCTATTTCATCCATGGAGCTGCGCTTCTGGCTGTTTTTTTATTTAGTGCTGCTTTTTTAAGCGACATCTTAGGGGCCGTTGCACCTCAAACATTTTCAAAAGAAGTTTTATCATTTTCAACGCCAGAACATTTAGAGTATCACTGTGGCGATGATAGCCCATTTAAAGGAGATGATTTTTTCTCTGACGTTTGTGATCTCGTTCGTCAAAAATTAAAGGAACAGGTGTCCATTAAAGAAATTCAAGAAAAATATTACCCAATTAGCAAATCATATGCCCGACATAACTATATAAAAGGGATCTTGCATAATGGATTTGTCATTTTAGGACTCATTTTATTTTTAAGATTTTATCGTCGTAAATAAAAATAGATCAAAAGAAAAAAGAAAATATACACACCAGAATATAACAAAGAGGATAAGCCCCTATGAAACAATACAATGTGCGTCACTCATTTGGTAAAATTACATCACCTGCAGAATTACCAAATTTCATTGAATTACAGGAAAAATCTTTTGAAGGCTTTTTACAGTCAAATATCGCCCCAGAAAAAAGAAAATCTGTCGGGCTTCAGGCCGTTTTTGAAGATATTTTTCCAATTGTTGATTCAGCCTCTGGCACAGAATTACAATTTGTAAAATACGAACTAGATACACCAGAATACAGTGTTGATCAATGTCTAAAACGAGACATGAATTATGCGATGCGATTACGTGTATCATTGCGTTTGATCTCATTTGATATTGATGAAAAAACTGGAAAGAAAACAGTGCGTGGGATTAAAGAACAATATGTATTCTTGGGCGACATTCCAGTAATGACCGAAAAAGGAAGTTTTGTTGTAAACGGAATTGAACGTGTTATCTTATCTCAATTGCAACGTTCACCAGGTGTTTTCTTCAATAATGATGAAGGTAAAACCCATGTTTCCAGAAAGATTCTGTATAACGTGCGTGTGATTCCATCACGCGGATCATGGTTGGACTTTGAATTTGATCACAAAGATATTTTATATGTACGTATTGATCGTCGTCGTAAATTGCCAGTAACAACATTCTTCTATGCGTTGCCTGGTAAAGATGAATCTTTTGACGATTTTTCTAAAGCAGATTTAAAAGGGATGTCTTCAACTGAAATTTTGGAAACATTCTATAAAAGAGATACGTTTAAACGTGTAAAAGACGGCTGGGTTGGGGAATTTGCCGCAGACAAAATTGAAGGAACATTCAAACTTCTTTTTGACCTTGTGGATCCAAAAACACAAAAAGTATTGCTGAAAAAAGGCCAACGTCTGACGGCCCGTCGCGCTGAAAAATTAGTAACAGAAGGCTTTAAAGAATATTTTGTTCAAACACAAGATTTAATCGGACGTTATGTATTTGATCCAATTGTAAATCCAAAAACGGGGGAAGTGATTCTAAACATTGGGGAAGAAATCACAGCAGAAGCACAAGAAGAATTAGATGCGATAGGGGTCAAAGAAATCGTATTATTGAATGCAGACGGCGTGAATGTCGGGCTGCACATTGCCTTAACACTAAAAGCGGATAAAAACACAAATCGTGAAGAAGCCTTGGCGGCAATTTATCAAGTAATTCGTCCAGGGGAATTGGCAACAACAGAAACAGCCGCAGATTTATTGCGTCGCATGTTCTTTGATTCAGCACGCTTTGATTTGTCTCATATTGGTCGTTTTAAAATGAATCGACGTTTGGGAATTAAAGACGTAGATGAAAGCCAAGGCACATTGCGCAAAGAAGACATCGTCAAAACGATTCAAAAACTGCTTGAAATCAAAGACGGAAAAGAAGGCACCGATGATATCGACAGTCTTTCAAATCGTCGTGTTTCACCTGTTGGCGAACAATTACAAACGGTTTTCCGAATTGCCTTATTACGTTTAGATCGTATTGTACGTGAACGAATCAGCAATGCAAACTTGGAAACAATGATGCCACAAGACTTGGTCAATGCCCGTCCTGTGATTTCCATCATTAACGAATTCTTTGGGACAAACCAAATGTCTCAAATTTTGGAACAAACAAATCCATTGGCGGAATTGACACACAAACGTCGTATTTCAGCCTTGGGAACAGGTGGATTGACTCGTGAACGTGCGGGATATGAGGTGCGAGACGTGCATCCAACGCATTATGGACGTTTATGCCCAATTGAATCACCGGAAGGACCAAATATTGGTCTGATTGCCTCGCTTGCAAACTATGCCAAAGTGAACAATTATGGATTCTTGGAAACACCATATCGTAAAGTGATCGATGGGACAGTTACAGACGAAATTATTTATCTATCTGCGTTAGAAGAACCAAAATACATGATTGCGCAAGCAAATGCTGAATTGAATGACAAAAATAATTTTGTAGACGAAAATATTTTGTGTCGTCAAAACGGGGAATATGTACAAGCCACAGAATCCGAAATTGATTACATGGATGTTTCACCAAAACAAATTGTTTCTGCGGCAACCGCGCTTATCCCATTCCTGGAACATGACGACGCCAACCGTGCCTTGATGGGAACCAACATGTCACGTCAAGCTGTGCCTCTGATTAAAACAGAAGCGCCAATGGTTGGAACCGGAATTGAACGCAAAATTGTCACCGATTCAAAAACAATTCTCACGGCAAACCACGACGGAGAAGTGCAGTCAGTGGATGCGAAAAAGATTGTAATTAAAATCATTGATTCAAAGACAAAAGAAGTTAAAGGGGTGGATATTTACACGCTTGGTAAATTTGTACCTTCAAACAAAACAACCTGTATGAACCAACGACCTCTTGTTAAAGTGGGTGAAAAAGTAAAAGCGGGTGATGTAATTGCGGACGGTGCCTCTTCAGATCGTGGAGAAATTGCGCTTGGACGAAACATCCTGATCGCATTCATGTCATGGTCTGGATATAACTTTGAAGACTCTATTTTGATCTCAGAACGTTTAGTGCGCGATGACGTGCTAACCTCAATTCATATTAAAGACTTCGAAGTACAAGCCCGTGATACAAAATTAGGTGCGGAAGAATTTACCCGTGATATTCCAAATGTATCTGAACATGCTTTGCGCCACCTAGATGAATCCGGAATTATTACAATTGGATCTGAAGTTCGGGCCGGTGATATTTTGGTTGGACGTGTAACGCCAAAAGGGGAAACACAATTAACATCTGAAGAAAAACTGCTCCGTGCGATTTTCGGGGAAAAAGCAACCGATGTGAAAGATACATCGCTTCGCGTGCCTCCTGGGGTTAAAGGAACCGTTGTCGACGTGCGTGCTTTCTGCCGTAAAGGTGTGAAAAAAGACGAACGTATGCTGATCATTGAACAAGAAGAAATCGAAAAGCTCAAAGAAAACACATCTGCAGAAAAAAGAATTTTTGAAGGTTCTTTCCGCGAACAGGTGATGTCTCTTGTAAAAGATGCAACGCTTTCAAAAGTCATCAAAGGACTGGGTAAAAAAGGTGAAAAAATCTTGGAAGATCGTTTGGTTGATTTGCCAACAGATACATACCAAAAATTAGGTGTAGAAGATGAAGCACTGCAAGAAAAACTAGATGCGGTCATTAAAGAACACGAAGTAAAAATCAAAGAAATCGAAGAATTCTTTGACCATGAAGTTGAAAAACTCCGCCGTGGGGATGCGTTGATTCCAGGGGTTCTAAAATCTGTGAAAGTTTATATTGCGGATAAAAAGAAAATCCAATCTGGGGACAAACTTGCTGGACGCCACGGGAATAAAGGGGTTATCTCACGTGTCATGCCAATCGAAGATATGCCATACATGGCCGATGGAACACCGATCGATATCGTTTTGACACCAATGGGTGTGCCATCACGTATGAATATCGGACAGGTTCTTGAAACACATCTTGGATGGGCTTCTCGTGGACTTGGAAAACAAATTGGTAAGATTGTGAACCAAATTAAAAATGGGGAATCAACAGATGCTGATTTGAAAGATTATATCAAAGACATCTATACACCGGAAGAATTCAAACAATTCGAGAAGCTTTCAAAGAAAGAAACAATTGCATTGGGGGAACGTCTTGAAAATGGAGTGCCGTTTGCCACACCTGTGTTTGATGGGGCAAAAGAAGCAGATATTAACCGCTTGCTTAAAAAGGCCGAACTCGACACCAGTGGACAGGTTGAACTTTACGACGGTCGTACAGGTGAAAAATTCGATCGAAAAGTAACGGTTGGGTACATGTATATGTTAAAACTGCATCACTTGGCAGACGAAAAAATGCATGCCCGTTCAGTTGGTCCTTATTCACTTGTGACACAACAACCTTTGGGTGGAAAACCAAATCAAGGTGGACAAAGAATGGGGGAAATGGAAGTTTGGGCGCTAGAGGCGCACGGGGCTTCTCACCTATTGCAAGAAATGCTTACGGTAAAATCCGATGACGTTGTTGGACGAACCAAAGTATACGAATCCATTGTCCGCGGACAATACGATTTCGAAGCCGGTGTACCAGAAAGTTTTAACGTTTTGGTAAAAGAAATCCAAGCACTGGGCTTGAATGTTGAATTGAAAAAATCATAGGGGAAAATAATAATGGCGAAAAATATACAAAAAGTCTTTGGACAACTTGAAGTCAAAGAACCATTTAACTCGATAAAGCTTTCCATTGCGTCCCCAGATCAAATGCGGTCTTGGTCATATGGTGAGGTAAAACGAGCTGAAACGATTAACTACCGAACATTCAAACCAGAAAAAGGTGGATTATTCTGTGCGAAAATCTTTGGACCCGTAACAGACTATGAATGTTCATGTGGAAAATATAAACGCATGAAATACCGTGGGGTTGTATGTGAAAAATGTGGTGTAGAGGTCGCTTCTGCAAAAGTACGTCGTGAACGTATGGGACACATCGAACTTGCGGCACCATGTGCGCATATTTGGTTCTTCCGCTCATTACCATCCCGTATTGGTGTGTTGTTGGATATTCCAGTGAAAAAATTAGAACAAGTTTTGTACTTTGAAAGTTATCTTGTGGTTGAACCTGGGCTGACATCTTTGCAACTATATGACTTGATTACCGAAGAACAATATCAAGATTTGGTTGAAGAGCATGGCGAAGACGCTTTCCGTGTTGGTATTGGGGCAGAGGCTCTAAAAGAAGCGCTTTCGGGGTTAGATTTGGAAGAAGAACGTAAAATCTTACGCCAAGAATTAAAAGAAACAAAATCAGAAGCGCGTAAGAAAAAGATTATCCGTCGCTTGAAAATTATCGAAGGATTTATTGATTCTAAATCGCGTCCGGAATGGATGGTCTTAGATATCTTACCTGTTATTCCGCCAGATTTGCGTCCATTGGTACCATTGGATGGGGGGCGTTTTGCAACAGCTGACTTAAATGATCTATATCGTCGTGTGATTAACCGAAACAACCGTTTGAAAAGATTGTTGGAATTAAAAGCACCTCGGATTATTATTCAAAATGAAAAACGGATGCTTCAAGAATCTGTGGATGCGTTGTTCGATAATTCACAAAAAGCAAACCCAGTATTGGCTCGAAATAAAACACCGTATAAATCTTTGGCAGATATGCTTAAAGGAAAACAAGGACGTTTTCGTCAAAACTTGTTGGGTAAACGTGTGGATTATTCTGGACGTTCTGTGATTGTGTCTGGACCAACCTTGAAATTACACCAATGTGGTTTGCCAAAGAAAATGGCCCTAGAATTGTTTAAGCCTTTTGTGTACGCAAAACTAGAAGAATATGGTCACGCGAATACAATTAAGACATCGAAAAAAATGGTTGAAATGGAATTGCCGGTCGTATGGGATATTTTGGAAGAAGTGATTTTCCAACATCCTGTACTTTTGAATCGTGCGCCAACATTGCACAAATTGGGTATCCAAGCGTTTGAGCCAAAATTGATTGAAGGAAAAGCCATTCAATTACATCCGCTTGTGTGTAAAGCGTTTAACGCCGACTTTGACGGCGACCAAATGGCGGTTCATGTGCCTTTGTCGGTCGAAGCTCAATTAGAAGCGCGTGCATTGATGATGCCTTCAAATAACATCTTATTGCCTGCCAACGGAAAGCCAATTTTGGAACTATCTCAAGATATGGTTTTGGGGATTTATTACCTATCCGTAGAACGGGACGGCGAACCAGGGGAAGGATCCATTTTTGGGTCTATGGCTGAAATCGAATTTGCCTTAGACAATGGCGATGTGACATTACATACCAAAATCAAAGGGCGTTTCATCAAAGAAGATGGAAATGGAAATGTTGTTAAAGAAACGGTGGATACAACGGTTGGACGTATGATTATTTCAACAGTATTGCCAATTGATCCAAAAGTAGAATACAGCTGGATTAACCAAGAACTTCGTAAAAAAGACATTTCCAAATTGATTGGAAAAGTACACGAAATTTGTGGGGACAAAAAAGCGGTTATTTTCTGTGATAAAATTAAAGATCTTGGATTTAAATACGCAACAAAATCAGGGGTGTCTTTCGGAAAAGACGATATGATGATTCCAGATGCCAAAAAAGAGATTGTTTCGGATACACAAAAACAAGTGGAAGAATTTAACGAACAATATCAATCTGGTTTGATTACACGTAAAGAAAAATATAACAAAGTCACCGACGCATGGTCAGACTGTACAAATAAAATTACAGACACCATGATGAAAGGGATGAGCGAAGTAAAACCAGGGGAACAACCAAACTCTGTTTACATGATGCAATATTCTGGTGCACGTGGATCTCGCGACCAAATTAAGCAGCTTGCAGGGATGCGTGGTTTGATGGCCAAACCGAGTGGGGCTATTATTGAAACGCCGGTTATTTCAAACTTTAAAGAAGGTTTGTCTGTGTTTGAATTCTTTACATCAACCCACGGATCTCGAAAAGGTTTGACCGACACGGCTCTAAAAACGGCCGAAGCCGGATATATGACTCGTAAATTGGTAGACGTGGCACAAAATGTAACAATTACCGAGGAAGATTGTGGTACAGAAGAAGGAATTCATCTTGTGGCCATTATTGACGGATCAACCGTTGTGCAATCTCTCGCGGAACGTATTGCCAGCCGTGTTGCAGCCGAAGATATCGAACATCCAACCTTGGGCGAAGTCATCGTAAAACGTGGCGACTTAATCACAGAAGAAATGGCGCTTAAAATTGAACATACGGGGATCGAAAAAGTCTTTGTGCGCTCTGTGTTAACATGCGGATGTACACACGGTGTTTGTTCAACCTGTTATGGGGAAGATCTCGCTCGTCGTCGTATCGTAGACCAAGGCGAAGCGGTTGGAATTATCGCGGCACAATCTATTGGGGAACCTGGAACACAGCTAACGCTTCGAACTTTCCATGCCGGTGGTGTGGCTCAAAAAGGATTTGAGGCCAATGCAATCTTCAGTGCATACGAAGGTAAAACGGTTCTTGAAAATGTTAAAACAATTGTTGGGGAAGAAGGGCAAGATATTGTTCTATCCCGTTCAGGTGTTTTAAAAATTGTGGATGAAAAAGGCAAAGAACGCGGTAAATATAAATTACCGTACGGTGCGACGATTTTTGCAAAAGAAGGCGACGTAATTGAACGTGGAGATAAAGTTTTACAATCAGATCCATATTCATGGCCGATTATTGCGGAAAAGGGCGGACGCGTGCGTTTTGTAGACCTCGTTGAACACGTTTCATTTGAAAACGTATCTGATGAATCAACAGGGCTATCTTCAAAAACAGTAAAAGACTGGCGCTTATCCATTAAAGGTAAAAACCTACGTCCACACTTGATTATTGAAGATGAAAAAGGCAACCCAGTAATGTTAAGTTCTGGTGAAATCGCCAGCTACATTGTATCTGTGGGCGCGGTGCTTTCCGTTGAAAATGGTCAAGAAATAAAACCTGGAACGATCATGGCGAAATTGATCCGTGATTCAGGCGGAACAAAAGACATTACCGGTGGTTTGCCACGTGTGTCTGAACTGTTTGAAGCGCGTAATCCAAAAGATGCGGCGATCATGGTTGAAAAAGATGGGATTGTTGAATTCTCAAGCGAAATCAAAGCCAAAAATATCGTGCGTGTGGTTTCAGAGGATGATGAAATCATCGAATACCCAGTACCAAAAGATAAACATTTGATCGTTCAACCTGGGGATTTTGTCCGTAAAGGAGACTTCTTGGTTGAAGGAACACGCTCACCAGCAGATGTACTACGTATTCTTGGAAAAGAAGAACTAGCGGATTACTTGATTCAAGAAATTCAATCGGTGTATCGTTTACAAGGGGTGGAAATCAATGATAAACATTTCGAAGTAATCGTACGTCAAATGTTAAAAAAACGCGAAGTTACACATGCTGGGGATACAACATTCTTGGTGGGCGAACAAGTCGACATGATTGATTTGAAAGAAGAAAATGAAAAAACAATTGCGATGAATGGCCGTCCGGCAGAAACACAACCTGTGTTGCAAGGGATTACCCGTTCATCTGTTCAAACACATTCATTTATTTCTGCGGCGTCTTTCCAACAAGTTGTTCAAGTGTTAACAACAGCAGCGGTTGAAGGTAAAGAAGACAAATTGATTGGTCTGAAGGAAAATGTTATTGTGGGTCGCTTGATCCCTGCGGGAACAGGACATTACGTAAAACGGATGACTGAAATCGCAAAGGAACAAGATGCGGCATTGGAAGCAGAAGATGCAGAACCAGTGATTGCAGAAGACACAGCCCTTCTTGAAAGGATGCAAACAGAAGAATAATGAAAAAACTGTTCAAAGCCGTTTGGGACTTTTTAATTGGCGATGTGTGGGGCTTGGTAAAAGCCCTACTCATTGCAGGAAGTGCCGCACTTTTGGTGCGAACCATTGTGGCAGAACCCTTTCATATTCCTTCTGGATCCATGATGCCAACATTGCATATTGGGGATCATTTGTTTGTGTCTAAATATCCATATGGGTATTCACGTTATTCGATTATTATGGGACCAAATATTTTTTCTGGACGGATCAACCATACCGATCCAAAACGGGGCGATATTGTCATTTTCCGGGCACCTAAAAGTAAAGATGATTATATTAAACGGTTAATCGGATTGCCGGGGGATAAGGTTCAAGTTAAAAAAGGCATTTTGTATTTGAACGGAAAAGCCGTAAAGCGGGAATTCGTTGAAGAATATACAATGGCAGATTTAGATCGTCGTTGGGAAAAAGAAGCCTTAAATACGAAAGACGAAACGGTGGCATATTCAAAAGGCCGCAATCTTTTTGTCGATGGCAAAAAACAAGCCCAAAACGCATTTACATTAGATTATAAATTTTGTACATATCCAGGCCAGTGTGGTGTACACTATTTAAAAAAGTACAAAGAAACGCTGCCAAACGGAGTATCTTATAATGTTTTAGATTCAAATATGGTTGTTCCGTTTGATAACACACCTGAATATACGGTACCGGAAAAACATTATTTCGTCATGGGCGATAACCGTGATTTTTCAGGGGACAGCCGGGATATGGCGCGCGTTGGATTTATTCCACAAGAAAATTTAATTGGCCGTGCGGAATTTATTTTCTTTTCACACAACCATCGATTGCCGATGCTAGGATTATTATTGCCATGGGAATGGCCAAAACAAATTCGGATCGAACGATTCTTTAATGGCTTATAAAAAGAGGGGACTCTTTTTGATGAAAACAATTTTACTCTTTTTTTTCCTTGCACTAACGGGGTGCCAAACCATAGATTACATTGTCTTTGGGGAAGGGATCCAAACGGTTACTGTTAAACCAAAGGCAGATAAAGTCCCTGAAGATAAAACAATCAAAACAACCACGTTCAAAAAAGATTATTACGGCTATCCTATTTTTCAAATGGAGCTGGATAATCAAAATGAACAATTTGAATCAGCTCTTTATTATGCATTGAAACAATCCGGTTCACGGACACAACAAACACGCTATCGTTTGGTTGGATGGACAAAGGATAAATCGACAAGCGGTACTGTAAAAGATATAAAGAGAAAAATGATGGAATGGGGTATTCCAGAAGATCATATTTATGTTAAAACACATAAAGCTTTTAAATCACAAAAACACAGCCAAATCCGTCTATATGAAAGATAAATTTGATTCTTTAAAAGGGAAAGAAATTTCTAAAATCATTCTGGCGGTGTCCGGTGGTGCCGACAGCATGGCGATGGCACATCTATTTACACAATCCAATATTTCAAAAAAAATGACAGCGATCGCCGTAACGATCGATCACAGTTTACGTCCAGATTCGCAAAAAGAGGCCGCTCTGGTCGGTCAGTGGATTGAAAAAATGGGATTATCACACCACATTTTAAAATGGGTAGATGGGGCAAAAACAAAAACGAATATTGAACAACGCGCGCGGGAAGCACGATATGATTTATTAATCGATTTCGCACATAAAGAAAAAGCCCAAGCCATTTTAATTGGGCACCATCAAGACGATCAAATTGAATCTTTTTTCTTGGCGCTTAATCGGGGCAGTGGGGTCAAAGGCTTGTCCGGGATGAAAGCGATTCGAAAACAAAAGGGGGTTCAAATCATACGTCCTCTTCTAGAGAATACAAAAGCAGAATTGAAAACCTATTGTGAACAAAACAAAATTCCATATGTGAATGATCCAATGAATGAAGATGAAAAATTTGCTCGTGTGCGTATTCGCAAAAATAGAAAAGCATTGGGGTTAGAGGATAAAAGAATTCAGCTCGCGATGAAAAATCTCGCCCGGGCGCAAGACGCTATTGATTTTTACGTCGATGAAACAATAGAGCGAATGACGCGGCATGATGGGACATGGTTCATCCATCCATTGTTGGAATCACCCGCCGAAGTTGCATTACGAGCTCTTGGGATAGTGATTCAAAAAGTCGGGGGGCAAACGTATTTACCTGAACTCGAAAAACTCGAACGTCTTTATGCGAAATTAAAACAAAAAGAGTCCTTTAAAATGACGCTTGGATCGTGTATACTTTCTGCTGATAAATTAACAATAAAGGTAGAAAAACAATGATCGATTTGCCCCATTTTTCCCCCGTTGCAATTGAATTTTTTGGATTTGCAATCCGTTGGTATGCACTGGCATATATCGCCGGGTTTACATTGGCTTTGTGGCAGGTCAGAAAAATGACGATACAAGCCGGTTATGGTTGGGACAAAAAATTCTGGGATGATTTGCTCACCTATTCTGTTTTCGGTGTCATCTTAGGGGGCCGTTTAGGCTATGTTTTATTTTATGATTTGGGACACTTTATATCCGCACCTTCAGATATCATAAAAGTTTGGCAAGGCGGGATGTCATTTCATGGTGGAATGCTGGGACTCGCCGCGGCCAATTATGTCTATACATTGAAAATGAAAGTCCCGTTTTTTAAAGTCCAAGATATGTTGGCGGTGGTTGCACCGATTGGATTATTTCTAGGACGGTGTGCGAATTTCATTAACCAAGAATTAATGGGCGCACCAACTGATTCTATTTTTGGGGTGCGTTTTGGGGGACAAGGGGTGTATCAACATCCAACACCATTATATGAGGCCGCTTTAGAAGGTTTAGTGCTTTTTGTGATTATGAAAATGTTATTTGCAAAGGATGAAATACGCAAAAGAACCGGCATCTTAACCGGTGTCTTTCTAACAGGCTATGGCCTATTTAGATTTTTAGTGGAATTCGTCCGCCTGCCAGACGCGCATATTGGATACTTAATGGGTGGTTGGCTGACGATGGGACATATTTTATCTTTCCCGATGATTTTGGGTGGATTGGGACTTGTTTTATATGCTTGGAAAAAATCTAAACAAAAGATTTAAAAGAAATCCTGGATCGTTTGATTCAGGATTTTTGAATCTTCGATTTGATTAATTTTTGAGCGGAAATCGGCGCCACCTTCGATTCCTTTTGAATACCACCCCAAATGTTTACGGAAAATACGAATGCCCGCAAGAACACCGTACAGGTCCAGCGTGCGTTCTAAATGACGCAAGACTAAGTCTTTTAGTTCAGTGCGATCAAGACGGATTGGTTCTTTGCCTTGCGCGACGTTTTCAATAGAGGCCAATAACCATGGTTTTCCCATAATGCCGCGTGCCAAAATAATACCACCCAATTTCGGGATAGCCAGACGTTTAAGAGCCGTTTCTTCGGTAAAAATATCACCGTTGCCGATAATTGGAATCGTGGCCTTATCAGCCAGATCTGCAATGACATCCCAATTAGATAATCCGGCATACATTTGGGTGCGGGTGCGTCCATGAACACCCAACCAGTCCATGCCAGTTTCTGCGGCAATTTTAACCATTTCAAATGCCGTGATGGTTTCATCATTTACACCAATTCGGGTTTTGACACTAACAGGAACGGCAACGGCCTCTTTGACCATGCGCATGATTTCTTCAGCCCGAGGCAAATCACTCATCAGCTGAGCACCGGCATAGGCTTTCCAAACTTTTTTGACCGGACATCCCATATTAATATTAATATGCGCCGCCCCGCGGTCTTCTAATATCTTAGCCGCTTCTGCCATAATCACAGGATCATCGCCAAAAATTTGAACGTATTCTCCTGCATCGAATTTTTCCTGCGGAGATTTTTTTGCTTGGGAAAGTGAATTCAGCAAAGAGCGCGCAGAAATCATTTCGGCAAAATAAATACCGTCTTTGGAAAAGTCCCGACAGGTCTGCCGAAAAGCATAATCGGTAATACCAGCCAAAGGCGCTGTCATTAACTGTTGCATTTTAAGAATTTCCTTTAAAGCCCATCGCGACAACAAACATTTCAACCGAATCCTTGCGTGACGATTCAGGCTTAAAATGCTTAACGGTTTTAAATAATTTTTTTAAGCGTAAAAGGAGCTCTTGATCTGTGCCGCCACGGAATGTTTTGGCAATCAGGGTTCCTCCGACTTTTAAATGATCTTCCGCGAACGTCACGATTTCATCCAAAATAACCATCAAGCGTAAATGATCCGCGCTTTGAACGCCGGTTGTATTTGGGGCAATATCGCTCATAATGACATCGGCTTGTCCAATTTGATCTGCTAACCATTGCTTCATTTCAGGGGATGTAAAATCTCCTTGTTTAAAAAGAACATTCTGAATTGGATCAATTTCCAAAAGATCAATAGCCACGGTTTTTCCAGCCGTATTCTTTGGCGCGACATATTCAGACCATCCACCAGGCGCCGCCCCTAAATCAAACACCGCCTGACCATTTTTAAAAACATGGTATTTTGCATCGATTTCTTGGATTTTAAAACTCGCCCGACAGCGGAGTCCTTGATCTTTTGCGGCCTGCGCATATGGATCATTGATCTGACGGCGCAACCATTGTGTTTGCGAATGCGTCCGCTTTGGGTTTTTACTTAAAATTTTCTTTTTAGGAGCAATACCACGAACCATTTTTTATCCTTTTTTTTATTCCTTACAGCATATAGAAAAAACCGAAAAAGTAAATTGATTTTATTAGATTTGTCAGATACAGTTCAGGCATGCAAAACAACTCAACTATT
>JAFGVS010000033.1 GCA_016937865.1 Alphaproteobacteria bacterium | reverse complement strand
CGGCAAAACGATTATGATTGATCATGGGCTGGGGCTGTATACGATTTATGTACATCTAAACAATATCAATGTCTATCAAGGCGAGTTTGTGCAACAAAGTGATATTATTGGTAACGTCGGTTCGACAGGCCGTGCGACGGGGCCTCATTTGCATTGGGGTGTTTATGTATTAAATGCACGATTGAATCCAGAAGCTGTGCTTAGAGCTAACACACCGATCTTCAAATAAAATTCTGTTGGAAATTAAAACACCTATCGAAGTTATCTTTTTTTCCTTACCCCATCACCTTTTTCAGGTATTGTCCCGTATAGCTATTTGGGTTTTGGGCGATTTGTTCCGGAGTGCCGGTCGCGATGATTTGTCCACCGGCGTCGCCGCCTTCGGGGCCCAAATCAATCACATGATCCGCCGTTTTAATCACATCCAAATTATGTTCGATCACCAAAACACTGTGCCCTTCGTCCGCAAAACGATGTAAGACTTCGAGGAGTTTTTCAATGTCGGCAAAATGCAATCCTGTCGTTGGCTCATCCAAGATATAGAGTGTATGCCCACGCGATTGACGCGAGAGTTCTTTGGCGAGTTTCACGCGCTGTGCCTCCCCACCAGACAACGTAATTGCGGATTGCCCCAGTTTAATATAATCTAGTCCGACCGCCATTAATGTATCGAGTTTGCGTTTGATGGATGGAATGTTTTCAAAGAAGCTGTGTGCCTCTTCAATCGACATGGCTAACACATCTGCGATCGATTTTCCTTTGTAGCGTACGGCCAATGTTTCGTCGTTATAGCGTTTGCCTTTACACTGTTCACATTCCACATAAATGTCTGGCAAAAAGTGCATTTCAATTTTGTTTTGGCCGTCGCCTTGGCAGGCTTCGCAGCGTCCGCCTTTGACGTTAAATGAAAAACGTCCTGGCGAATACCCCCGTGCTTTGGCTTCCGGCAATCCCGAAAACCACATTCGAATGGGGTCAAATAATCCTGTATATGTTGCCGGATTTGATCGTGGGGTTCGCCCGATTGGGGATTGATCAATTTCAATCACTTTATCAATGTGATGTAAACCTTCAATCTTATCGTGCGCCCCGACTGTGATCCGGGCGTTGTTTAAATGGACTTGTAATGCCTTGTAGAACGTCCGATGAATCAAGGTTGATTTTCCACTGCCCGAGACCCCTGTCACGCAGGTCAGTTTTCCCAGTGGCAAATAAAAATCGACATTTTTTAGATTATGCTCCGACGCACCGTACAACGCAATCTCATTTCCATTTCCGGGTCTTTTTTCGGCCGGAATCATGATTTTGCGTTTACCATTTAAGTATTCTGCCGTTAAACTGTTTTTATTATTTAAGACTTCTTTGACGGTTCCTTTTGCGGTAATCTCGCCACCGTGGATCCCCGCACGCGGGCCCATGTCCACCAAATAATCTGCCGCGCGCATCATGTCTTCGTCATGTTCGACCACGATCACGGTATTGTCTTTTGCCTTTAATGCTTGGAGGGTTTGAATCAAACGATCATTGTCGCGTTGGTGTAAACCAATTGAAGGCTCATCCAAAACGTATAGCACCCCGGTTAATCCAGACCCGATTTGTGATGCCAATCGAATACGCTGTGATTCCCCACCGGATAAGGTTCCCGCCATTCGGGACAATGTTAAATACCCCAAGCCAACGTTTTTCAAAAAGTTTAAGCGTTCATTGATTTCTTTTAAAATGGGTTTGGCGATTTTCTTTTGTTGTTCACCGAGATGTTCATTGAGTTCTTCAAACCATATAACGGCTTTATCCACACACATCATGGTTGCGTCAATAATATCTTTTCCATGAATTTTAACACAAAGGGCTTTGGGTGAAAGGCGTTTGCCTCCGCACACCGGGCATGGCAATTCGCGTTGATATTTAGAGAGTTCTTCTCGCATAAATGACGAATCTGTTTCTTTAAACCGACGTGTTAAATTTCCAACGATTCCTTCAAACGGTTTTTTGCTTACCCAGCCGTTGAAATCAATTTCAATGTTTTTGTTATCCCCAAACAATAATACTTTTTTCTGATCTTCGGATAAGGACGACCAGGCCTTGCTCATCGGAATCTTATACACCCTACAAACAGATTCGATTAAATATTCATATTGTGTAATCATGCCGCCCCGTGAAAAAGGCGCAATGGCGCCACCGCGAATTGATTTACTTTCGTCTGGAATAATTAAATCTGGTGCCATTTCATATCGAAATCCCAAACCGCTACACGACGGACACGCCCCAGCAGGTGCATTAAATGAAAACAGGCGGGGTTCGATTTCGTCCAACGTAAAACCCGATACGGGGCAGGCGTATTTTTCAGATAATAATAAGATAGCGTCGGTTTTAATGTTCCGCACTTCCGTTAATCCATCCCCAATTTTTAATGCGGTTTCCAAAGATTGAAAGAAGCGTGGCTCTAAGCTATCTTTTAACACAAGCCGATCGACCACAACGGATATTGTATGTTTTTTATTTTTATCCAGATCTGGCAAATCTTCCGATAAGACGTCCTGCCCATTAATTCGAAAACGCATGAAGCCTTGCGCGATGAGATTTTGAAACTCTTTTTTAAAGGTTCCTTTGCGTTGTTTTGCGATCGGTGCTTCGATATAAAGTTTGTCGTCTTTTTTAAATTCTTTTAAGACATTTTCCGCCATTTGTTTGGTTGTTAACGCTTCGATCGGCAAGCCTGTTGCCGGCGAGTATGCAATGCCTGCGCGCGCCCATAACAACCGGAAATAATCATAAATTTCTGTGATTGTTCCCACCGTCGACCGCGGGTTTTTAGAGGTCGTTTTTTGCTCTATCGAAATGGCTGGAGACAACCCTTCAATCGAATCGATTTCTGGTTTTTTTTGTTGATCTAAAAATTGACGTGCATAGGCAGATAACGATTCAATATAACGCCGCTGGCCTTCGGCATAGAGCGTATCAAAGGCTAAAGAAGATTTTCCACTCCCCGACACCCCGGTGATAACCGTTAGGGTGTTTTTCGGAATATCTAAATCGATATTCTTTAAATTGTGTTCACGTGCGCCGCGAATTTTTATATGTTTCATTCTGTCGTTTTTGTCTTCTTTTTCTATATTTCTACGCGTTTGATAAAATGCAATTTTTCGTCTTTATACTCTAAACATAGAATCTCGCCATTTTTAAATCGACGGTTTGAAACTTTGTTCATGACGTTTAAAACGGCATCCATCACGCCACCATGTGTTGCAATCGCAATATTTGTTTCCGGCCGTTTTTTTAATAAAAATCGCATAAATGAAAAAATGCGCCCTTTAAATTCATGATAGCTTTCCCCTTTTGGAAATTTCAGCATTTTGTTTTCTTCTTTAAAATGTTGATGCCACCCTTTTGCTATCTCTGGAAAATTTTCTTCGACCTCTTCCCAGGTAAGTCCTTTTGCTTTTCCAACATTAATTTCGCGAACGTGCGCCGTCAAAACAACCGGCAGATTTATCCCGTCGCCTACAATTTGAGCCGTTTCTTTTGTGCGATTCAAATCACTTGAAAAACAAAACTTCTATTGGATTTTTTTTGAAGAAATCCACAAGCCTTTCCGCCTGCATTTTGCCATTTTCTGTTAGGGACATATTGTGGCTTCCAGCAAGTCTATTCATATTGTCGGCTGGCGTTTCCCCGTGACGGAACATGTATATTTTCTTCATACTTAACTCTCAATTCTTTTTACAAAACGTAATTTATCTTCTTCGTATGCGAGTTCCATTATTTCCGTATTTTGGAATTTTTTCACTCTCATTTTTTCTAATTCTCCCAATACCACCGCCATAACATCGCCGTGTGTTGAGATTGCAATGTTTTCTTCCTTTCTATTCTTTAAAATAAAATACAGAAAGTCAAAAATCCGATTTTTAAATTCAGCATAGCTTTCCCCTTCTGGGAACTTCACTTTTTTATTTTCTTCTTCAAAACGTTGCGGCCACTTTGCCACCACTTCTGGGAAATTTTTCTCTCTTTTTTTCGCACTTACCCCTTTGGCTTTTCCCAGGTTGATATCTCTTAGGCGACTTGTAAAGACAAGGGAAACCTCTATGCTTTCTTTGATGCTTTCAGAAAGCTCTTTGCTTTCTTTCATATCACTCGAAAACAGAACATCGATGGGATTCTTTTTAAGAAAAGTGCTTATTTTTTTTGCCTGTGCATTTTTATCTGCACCTTCTTCCGGATTTCGAAATATCATTATTTTTTTCATATTTTACCTTTTTGGGTTTTAAAAAAGAGTCGCAGAGTAAAGACAGAAAAGCAAGGTGAATTTACTTTCCCAAGATACTTTTAAACAGCATCGCTGGCAAAGTTCCACCATAGACTTTATGCATCGGCGTACTGTCGTCATTTCCCATCCAGACCCCGCCAACGATGTCATCGGTAAATCCGATAAACCACGCATCACGACTGTTTTGAGACGTGCCTGTTTTTCCACCACGGAGCCCATCGAAATAGGCCTTTGTTCCACTTCCGTTTAAAATCACCGCTGAAAAGATCATACGCAGCATATTGTATTGCTCTGGTGCGATTACGGTTGGATACGATTCTGTCATGCGCGTATATAATATTTTACCATCTTCGTCCTTGATTTCTTTGATGACATAAGGACCAACCCCTTTTCCACCATTTGCAAACGGTGCATATGCACTGACCAACTCTAATAGGCTCAATTCCGATGCTCCCAGAACTAAGCTAAAATCATAACGGAATGGCGAAACAATCCCGAGTCGTTTTGCCGTATCAATCACTTGACGAAGACCTACTTGTTGCGCCAAACGCACCGGCACAGAATTCATCGATTTTGCAAAGGCATTTTCAATAGTGACATTTCCATAATAATGCCCATTAAAATTTTCAGGCTGCCACTTCCCTATCCGCACGGGGGCATCCCACACCGGTGTTTGTGGTGTAAATCCTTTTTCAAATGCTGCTAAATAAACAAATGGTTTAAACGATGATCCTGGTTGGCGTTTGGCATCGACCGCGCGATTAAATTGGCTTTCCCCATAATCCCGTCCGCCGATCATGGTTAAAATTTCGCCATCGGTTTTCATCAGAAGCACCGCCCCTTGAGACACGTCTTTGTCGCTGTTTTGCTCTAGGATCCTTTTGAGCTCTTGTTGTGCTTTTTTATGAAGTGATAAGTCCAACGTCGTTTTTACAACCAAATCCGTTTCTATTTCACCAATTCGAGATTGAACATCTTTAATGACATAATCCGTAAAGTACCGAATGCCGCGGGTTTTTTGTGGCTTCATGATTTTAAGAGAATCCAACGCTTCTGCATATTCTTTCCCGGAAATATATTCTTGTTCATACATATTTTTTAGAATTAAGCGAGTGCGTTTCTCGGAGGCCTTTGGATCCCGGTACGGGTGATATCGCGAAGGTGCTTTTAACATTGCGGAAATAATCGCAGCCTCGGCAATTGTTAATTTGCTGGCTTCCTTGTTGAATAATTCTTTTGCTGCCGTGTTTAATCCGTATTTCCCCGATACCAGAGATACCCGATTTAAATACATCGACAAGATTTGCTCTTTTGTAAATTTAGCTTCCAGCCAAAACGCCACCATCAATTCTTGCAGCTTTCGTTTTACAGATTTTTGACGGGTTAAGAAAATGTTTTTAGCAACTTGCTGCGTGATCGTACTTCCCCCTTGCTGGATGCCCCCGGAAAAAGTGTTGGTGATGAACGCCCGAAATAATCCAATAGGATCAATGCCGATATGACTAAAAAATCTTTTGTCTTCCGTGGCGATGATTGCTTGCCAGACATAATCTGGCAAATCACCAACTTCGACAGGCAGCCCATATAAATCATTAATCGTTCTAATATGTGTGTTGTTTCGATCCAAAATCACAACCGATGCTTTACGTGGTGTCGATAGCGCTGTTTTTAACGGTGGCATTTGAAGATACAGAATAAATAACAATAAAGAAAAAGCGGCCAGCCCCCAGATTCCGAGTACAAATAACCGTCGAAAAATTCGTCCCCAACGCGAATGCGCCCGATGAGTCCAAGATTTTTTTTGTACTTGCTCTGGGCCACATTTATAGCGTTTCACCCGTGGTGATAATAAAAGTTTTTTAAGCTCTGGATCCATGCAGACATTCTATCAGAAACGACCTTGAATTACAATCAAGACGTATATAGTCAAACTAAATAAAGAATCTTTGTTTTATTCAGGTTTCATTTCTATTGTTTGTTTCTACAGTCTTTTAAACATCTTTTAAAATCTTTTTTGTTTCTTTTCAACGATTTGTCTTGAACCGTGTCATACACATTTGCGCGACAAACAGATTGAAAATAATCTAAAAAATTTTAAAAATATATTCATTCCTTATTTAGTTTGACTATATTTTTTAATAAATTCTTTTTTGAATTTTTGGAAGGTTCCGGTTTCAATTGCGTTTCGAATTCCACGCATCAGGGTTTGATAAAAATATAAATTATGCTGGGTCAAAAGAATCGCGCCTAAAATCTCATTCGCCCTTATCAAATGCGCCAAATAAGCCCGTGAATAATTTTTGCACGCCATACAATTACACTCAGGATCCAAGGCGCTAAAATCTTCCTTGTACTTTGCATTTCGCATATTCATTTCGCCGTATGATGTGAAGGCCTTTGCGGTACGCCCCGAACGTGTTGGCATGACACAATCAAACATATCGACACCGCGTTCAACCGCCCCCAAAATATCAAGCGGTGTGCCGACACCCATCAGATAACGCGGTTTATCGACTGGTAATGCTGGACATGTAAAGTCGAGTGTTTCAAACATTTCATGTTGTGGCTCGCCAACAGCAAGTCCGCCAATTGCGTAACCATCAAATCCTATCTCTGTTAGTTTTAAGGCCGATTCCAACCGGAGTTTTTCATCCAGCCCCCCTTGAACGATTCCAAAAATCCCATAACCTTCACGATCTATGAAGGCCTCTTTCGAACGCTTTGCCCAACGGATAGATAGCTCCATCGCACGACGCATTTCTGAAACTGACGCAGGCAAGCGAATACATTCATCCATTTGCATCGTGATATTACTATCGAGCTTGTGTTGAATTTCAATCGAGCGCTCTGGTGTTAACATATGTTTTTCACCACCGTCTAAATGTGATTTAAATTCAACGCCTTTTTCAGACGTCTTCGACAGATCAGACAAAGACATCACTTGAAATCCCCCAGAATCCGTTAAGATCGGTTTATTCCAATTCATAAATTTATGTAAACCACCCGCTTTTTCAATGAGCTCGGCACGCCCGCCCAGCATTAAATGATATGTATTTCCAAGGAGTATTTCCGCGCCTGTTTCCGCCACCATTTCAGGTGTTTGTGTTTTAACGGTTGCGACCGTTCCAACCGGCATAAAGGCTGGTGTATTGATAACACCATGTGCGGTTTCCAATTGTCCACGGCGGGCTTGCCCGTCTATATGTGATACGTTGTATTTTAGCATTTATTATTCCGTTGATCTCGATTTTTTCTGGGTCCTTCGACTTCTCTCAGGATGATGACACCTAGGTTATTTTTCAAATATACCGATCACTTTGCCGGTTTTAGGATCTGCATGTAGACGTGTCACGCCACGCTTCATATCGTAAATTAATTTTCCACCTTTTAAGGTTGTGCCATCTTTACGGGTGAGTAAAACTTTATCTGTCAATGTTGCAATTCCTTTTTTGGCATCATACACAGCCGCTTTACTTTCCAATGTTTCTTCATCTGTTTTCAATGTAATATTGCCGGCTGCGATTGCTTTTTCGAATACATTGTCTTGTGAGAAATAAGCCGTTAACGTCGGTGCAGTTAGCACACGTGTTTCATGTTTTATTTCCGCATTTTTTGCCACGGCCTGTTTTGTTTTATTGTTAAAGGTTAGTGGGTATTTTGAAGACAAAATGGCCTTTTCATGTGTTAGGCGTGTCCATGGGTCTCCGGTCAGAGTTAACACTTGTGTATTCAAATCATAAACTAATTTTTGGGTTTCAATGACAGATCCAACACTGGTTATTTTAACATCCCCTATGGCGACCAATTTATAGAAATTCTTATTCCCATCGTTTTCGGTATAATATCCGGTAATGCGTTCCGCCCGGATCGTTGTGCCTTCATATTCGACCTTTGCTTCGCCAATGGCGACAACAGATTGTTTTCCGATTTCCCATTCTAGTGCTTTTTGCGCCGTTAGTTCCAAATTAGATTTTGCGAACACCGTCAGTGGTAGCATCATCAAGAAGAGTAGAATATATCTCATTTAAAACCCTTTTACGATTGTTGTTTTAACTTCCCCGATGAAAGTCATTTTGTCCCCCGCAACATAATTAAATCCGGCGGCTTGTAAATTCCCAAATGGCCCGTGTGCGGTTATTGGGGCATCGCTTTTGGTTTCCATCGTATTGATATGTATTTCCATCCGATCTCCATCAATATAATACCCTTCGTTGCTCATCATCGAAACCTCTTCAAAAAGGAAAATAATTTTTTTCGTCATGTCAAAATGTCCACGTCCCGCCTCGAATACCGCCCAATTTTTGCCTTCTAATTGGATTTCGCCTTCGATCTCTTCAAAAAAGACAATGTTATCTTCATTGCTTTTTTCCGTTGCTTTTTTAATTTCAATCGAAAACGGACGGCCTTTCATATCGTAGGCAAAAAAACGCGCGCCTTCAATTTGAAAAAGGGATGGATTTTTAATATCAATTTGTGGAATCTTTAATTTGGCCTCTTCTTGCAAGCCTTGAAATTGCGGAAAAAGAAACAAAAGCAACAGCACGAAAAACGCGAGTGCGGGGAGAATCAGTTTTAAATTCTTTATCAGTTTAGCTTTCATTCCTTTTTCCGCTTTGTTTCTATTTTAACAAATCATGTGCATAGACCACACCACGCACTTTTTCTTTTTTATCGATCAATACCACGATATGTGTTTCGTGTTTGGCAAATAACGGGTGTAGTTCGTAAACCGGTGCATCTTCGTTCAAAACAGCGACATTTTTATCTATGATTTTATCAAGTGTTTTCACGTCGTTTAGTAATTTTGCGGGGTCAATCATCCCGATGGTCTTTGATTTTTCCATCACGATAATTGGTGCATTTCTCTTCATATATAGCTTACGTACTTTTTCAACCGTGTCTGTGTTTTTCACCTCATGGAATGTGTTTTTCTTTTTTAATAAACTTTTTACCTGAATGAGCGATTGTCCTAGTTTTCCACCGGGATGCCAATTTTTATAATCTTCTTTCGTCAAGCCAACCCGTTGGGCCGCGACGACTGTTAATGCATCCCCGAGTGCTGCAGACATAATCGTTGATGTTGTTGGTGCCTTTCCAATTGGACACACTTCTGGAATTTCTGGAATCACGAGAGGAATCGTACATCTTTTTGCCAATTTCCCTTTTTCACTGCGTGTAATACCAATATATGGAATTTTAAATTTATCGCAATAATCATAGAGATCAAAAAGCTCACGTGTTTCCCCGCTGCCCGAAAAAATAATCAAAATATCTTTTGTTGTGATGGATCCAAGATCCCCATGAGACGCTTCACCAGGATGCACAAATAAACTTGGTGTTCCCGTTGACGACATGGTTGTCGATAATTTCTTTCCAATATGGGCTGATTTTCCCATCCCAGAAACAATTACTTTTCCGGTTTTTTGCACTTTTTCAATTAAGTGCAGTGCTTTTATAAAATTCTTTCCGAGTGGTTTATCTTCGACCATTTCGTTGGCCATGATTTGTATCGCACGCGCTTCTTCCATTAGGACGGCTTGTGCAGATTCCAATCTTATCTTTGAGCGATTTAGCATAAGAAAACTCCTTTTTTCTTTTTCCTATCAAATTGCCTTTCTTTAAAAGGCTCTTTTAAATTCTAATTTGTCGTTTTTCGGACAAAGCGCGCGGGGATAAAAAGAGATCCTCTGGCACTCCGATCACATTCTTTAAATAGTATCCCCGGTCGACGGATATCGATATATGTTTGCACCATCGAATCGTCTTCTCCGGCATAAATTTTAAGTACCGTTGATACAAAAAGGGTTACAATAAAAATCAAAAACAAGGGATAAATTTTATTCCACTGAATAAAAGGCCCAAAAGCGGCGAATGTTAAGAGTTTCAATCCCATCACCACACAATAGATGTAAATCGCAATTTTTACATATTCGGCAAAAAAGCTGATCTGTTTAAATATGGCTTTAAAGGCTGTTGGTTCGGCCCCTGAATCATCTGTCGTCGTACAGAAAAATGTTCTTTCGGCTTTTGCGCCTTCTGCGGAGACGGGCAAAAATACGTTTGTGGAAAAAAGAATCGCCCCTAAAATAAGAATGTATTTCATATTGTCCCTTTATTCTGCAGGGGATACTTTATACATCCCCCCTTTTTCAGATGTAAAAAAGAAATGGCCTTTGGCATAACTTGGGCGGGCCGCCGCAACAAATCCAAAATCATCTTTTCCAACAATTTTACCTGTTTGTGGATCAATCAACACTACTGTTTCTTCTGTTCCAAAGACGGCTATTTTATCGTTCACAAAGATTGGAAATTTGAACTGTTCCTCTTTTGTATTGAGGTCTTTTTCCCAAATAAGTGCTCCGTTATTTTTATTTAGCGCAACAAGTTTTCCTTCTTCCGTTAAAACAAATACCGTTGTTGGTGATACCAATGGTGTTTCTGGGCCACCATAAAGAGCCTCCCATTTTTTCTTTCCATTATGGATATAATAAGCGCCTGTTGCCCCACCCATACTAGACGCAAAAACTGTTTTTCCTTCGATGACGGGACGCGCAATAATGTCTTTTACCAAACCTGCCGTTCTTTTTGATGATGGCGCAAAAACTTTTTGCACCCATAAACGATCGCCAGTCGATGAAAATGAAACAAGTTCTCCGGTCGTTAATCCAGCTATAATATTTCTATTTTCAACAGCAACACTATTCCCTTTTAGAAGTGGGCGGGTGTTTTCAATCCCTTGCGCCGATATCAGAAGCTTTCCATCTTTCATTTGAAAAGAAAGGATCGTGTTTTTCTTTGTTTGCACATATGCTTTTCCATTCGATATGGTTGGTGCCCCAAAGATTGGTGCATTCGCTTTGGCCTGCCATAAAACATTGCCTTCCTTGGCATCAAATGCGATTATGTCCCCCGTCCCAAATGTCGCCAATAATTTTCCATCGTCATAAGCGATGCCACCGGATACATATTGTTCTTCTTCAGTAACTTGTTCTTCATACGCCCAAACCATTTCTTCGATTTGATGGTCATAGGCAAAAATCCCGCCTTTTTGGGTCTGGCCAAACAAAACATTGTCCACAACCAATGGGGCGCTGTTCATCAAGAGGCCACTTTCTAATTTATCAACATCTGCTTCTAAAAATGCGTTAAACGTTACGGCTGGTAGTAGGTGATTTGTTTGATACTCTTTTTGCGTCCATTGCGATGGTGTCGTTGCGACAGGCAGACGAATAGCGTCCCCTCCGGATTTCGCTTGTTTACTTTCTGCAAAAACCGTTGCACGTTCGCCTTCCAGAATAACCTCATCATCCGTTGCACACGCGCTTAACCCAGCGACCACCGCGAAGATTAATAAGAGTCGATTATAACGCATTCTTCATCTCTTGTGCTGTTGAACGAATTGTAAACGGCACGGTCGAATCTTCAATTAATGTATTGAATAAATCTTTTGCTTCTTCTGTCCTTTTTTCATCCATCGCTTTAAAGCCCAACAATAGGGTTGCGGTCGCGTAAAAAGGTTCCCCGTCATCTAAGAGTGGAGAAATCAGTTCATCCAAGGCATCGTAAGATAATTCATCTGATTTTAACAATGCCAATTTTAAGATAATTAAATGACGAAGCTCCTTAACCTCGACCTTGTCTTTCCCTTCTTCTAAAAACATGATGGCTTTGTCTGTTTGGCCTTGTTTTAAAGCCTTGTCTGCTTCCATCAACACGCCAACCCCTTGGTACCCATATTCCCCAGTTGAAACTAATGTTTGTAAAAGAGAATCGCGTTCTGATTCATTTAGCGCAGAGCGGGAAAGGACACGTTCGAATAACGCCGCCTCTTCTAATTGTGTCGAAACTTTTGATGTGTGATACCATTGCACGCTCATGATCATTACTAAAAACACCGCAAACCCAATTGCCATGTGTTTCCAATAGGCTTTTAAAAAATTCGCCACTTTTTGTTCACGGACTCCGTCCCAGACTTCACGGATTAGTGCGTTTTGTTCTGCATCATTTTTTTTATTCATAATATCCTTCTTTCTTTTAGCATGCGTTTTTAATTCACATTTTTTTAGGGAGATTGTTTTTCACCCCCTCAAATTCCATATGAACACAAGATACGAGTAAACAAACAAAGTTTCAATAGAAAAGTAAAACGAATCATGTTATGGTCATTCTTATAATAATACAAACTTGAAAGGATCTTTTATGTCTGAAATGAAAAAAGTCGAATCTTACCTGGCGAATATTTTATCCAAAAAACCTGTTGAAGTACGCGCGGGACAAGCCAGTGGGGCTTGGGAACTGTACTTAGGTGGTGAATTTTTTGGCACAATCTATGAAGATACGGATGACGGTGAGCTTAATTATGACCTTAATGTGAGTATTCTTGGTATTGATTTGAAGTAAAAATATGATTTTCTTTTACCTCTTGTTATTTGTTTTCACTGCATTCTTTAGTTTCAATGTTTTTGCAGCGACAGGCCGTGGAGAAGCACAGGCGGAATTAACTAGCCCTTTGGCTGTTTCTGGTGATATGGTTTATTTTGGAGAAATTGCTATTGATCCTGCTTCAGGCCCCCAAATGATTTCTATTGATATTGGCAGTAACATAACATGCCCCCAAACTTACGTATGCACGGGTTTTAAAAGACGCGGTTATGCAAACATAACGGGAGCCCCTAATTCCCTTGTTACCTTAGATATTTCCGGATCAACGGCTCTCCTTTCTGATGGAAACGGGCATACCATTGTCTTTGATCCCACCCTTTCTATTTTTGGGGACACTCGATCTTTTTCTTTGAACACAGAAGGAAAAGCCAGTTCTTATGTTGTTGGAGATCTCTATTTCACAGGAAATGAACCTGCTGGTTTCTATTCTTCCCAAAACGCAGGTGGATCTGGATATATTATAAATGTGAATTATTAACCGCTTGATTTTAAATTCGAGATTCTATAAACTCAGGTCTATGAGAAGGTTTTTACTTATTTTATCTGCGCTTACATTCGTGGCATCACAGGTGTTTGCGTATGAACGCGATCCTTTGGACGATAGCACGCTTCATCATATTGACCGTTCTGCGGAATATGATGTTTTTGGTACGGTCCGTCCTTTTTCAGATAAAGACAAAGCCTATTTTGCACAAAAATGGAATTCGGCAAATATTTCTTCCGAATGGCATGAATATCATGGGCATCTTATTCGTGTTGATATGTTAATGTCCCACCGTGATTTACGTGAAATGCGTCTGCGTTTTTTCCATCATCAACATGATCGTTATATTGATGGCGATATTCCCCATATCCTAGAACAAGTGGCCAGCAACGTTATCCGCCAGACCTGTGGTCGCCAGTCCTCTGATGTTTTACGTGTTTATGATCGCCCTTCTTTAGAAGTGTCACGTCCAAACGCGTTTTATGATTATGAAATTGAAGCCCAAGGGACTTCCATCCGCGAATACGGGTTCCGCTGTATTTACCCCCGATAACGGGGTTTCTATTTAAATCTTATAGGTATAAATGCTCCGCGAACTATATCCGCTTTAAATGGTTATTTTTTTATTGTGGATCCCGGCAGACGCCGGGATAAGATTTATATGAGAATTTATTCGTCGTCGAAGTTCATTTCAAAATCATATCCCGCGGGTTTGTTTTTACCGTCAGAATCTTTTTGATCTGTGTGCCCATTTTTAATTTCTTCTTGGCGTTGTTGATACAATACAGATTTGGTCACCGCATATGGGTCCATTGCCACTTTTTCCAGGCCTTCAATTTGATCAATTTTTTCTGTATATGCCGTCAAAACGTCTGTTGCGCCGACACCAACACGTTCCCATGTATTGAGTTCATCCATTGGTTTGTAGTCATAAACGGGATCGGCAATAATATCGATGACTTTACCCGCAAACTCACGTGTCGACATTGGATACAAGAAAGGCACCGTAATATAAGGGCCTTCACCCACGCCCCAAACAGCGAGTGTTTGACCGAAGTCTTCACTGTGGTGTTTGACCTGTGCGGCTTCATCGGCCACATCAAACAAACCACCCAAACCAAACGTTGTATTTACCATAAAACGATAGAGTGTTTCCCCAGCGCGCCGTGATTCCCCTTGTAAAACATCATTCATCAAAACAATTGGCGATGCAAGATTGCGGAAAAAATCCAGGACACGATTACGCCCCCATTGTGGCACGATGGTGCGGTATGTTTTTCCGACAGGGCGCATAATATTTTTTTCAACCGCACTGTTGAAAGCATAAATGCCTCGGTTTGTTTTTTCGAATGGATCGTATGGCCCTTTTTTGGAGGCGCCTGCGCATCCCATTAATCCCAGTAAAAATATCGCTGTTGAAATTTTTTTCATGAGAAGAAGGATAAAGCGTTTTACTTTCCATTTCCACTAAAAAATATTTTTTGCTTTTAATTAGGGCGCAATAGCATTCAAATTGAAGTAAGGGAAAATTTAAAAATCATTGCGTAATTTGATTGCTATTGCCCCCCAAATCCGCTATCTTTCAGGTATGCTAAATGAAACCGATTTAAAATCCTTGCTTTCTTATTTAATCCCAACGGATTTAGAAAACACGCAAGACAAAGCCAGTATTGCCAGTATTTGTCGCACGACAGCCGATTCCAAAATGAGCGGCATTTCTGTTGCCCCAAACCATATCCCCTTTGTATGGAGTTGTTTAGAACATCACAAAACACCAATCATGACGCGCCTTTATTCGACCCAAAAAACAGAACATGCTTTTACAAAAGAGTTGGCCAAAGCTTTTGACGATGGTGCCCATTTTTGTGAGGTCCCTATTCACGCTATTTTCCATTTAATTGAAGATAATTTTCCACCAAAAAAAATTATAGCGACCTTGCCTTATCACGCCGTAGAATCCCGCGATAATGCGATTTCTCTTTTAAACCAATTTTCGTCTTTTTATGGCCTGTGTTTGAAACATGACGGCATTTCAGATGTTGATAAATTAACCGCTGTCTTCCAAATTTTTGAAGGGATTAAAGATGCGCAGGATGTCCCTTCCTGGTTGATCTTTGATTTACCCCCTACGCGTCAAGCCCCCATTTTTGCCCAAAATATTTTACGATTGGCCCAAAAAACCATTCATGGATTAGGCATAAAAATTTCTTTTCATTTGCCTCCAGAGACGGTAAAGTACTTTACACAAATAAGAGGAAGAGCTTTAACATGATTGGCAAATTGATTGGCACCATTGATGCTGTTGAAAGTAACAGTGTGATTTTAATGACGACCGGCGGTGTTGGTTATAAAGTCCATGTGACGGGCCGTCTTGGTCTTTCCGTTGGCGCGGCCTGCTCTTTACTGATTCACACGGCGGTTCGCGAAGACGCGTTCGATTTATATGGTTTCCAAACCGCCAAAGAAAAAGAGCTGTTCTTACTTTTAACCTCTGTTCAAGGCGTTGGTAATCGTGTTGGGCTGACCATCCTATCTTCTTATGATGAAGATCAAATTTATGCGGCACTGGCCACGCAAGATATGTCCACTTTTAAATCCATTTCTGGAATTGGGCCAAAACTGGCCACCCGGATTGTCACCGAATTAAAAAATAAGGTCAGTGGATTGGACGCGCCTTTGTTCACGCAAACAAATAAATCGGCCCCAATTCAAACAGAAGCTATTTCTGCTTTGCTTAACCTGGGATACAAACGTTTTGATGTTACTTCGGTTGTTCAAAGGCTGCTTTCTGAAACCCCTGATCTGTCTTTGGAAAAGCTTATTCCGGCGGCCTTGAAAGAACTTTCCTCTTTTTCTTAAAACTCCCCCTTGTGCACAATCCAAAAATATGGTATATTATCTGAGAAGAGAATAGGAGAACCATCGTCTTATGATGAGATTAACCCTTGTTTTAATTGGATTTTTAGCACTTTCCCTGCCCGTATCTGCGCAAACAGATCCGTTCGTTTTGCAAATGCAAATGCAGGCTGTGCAAAATAATATCAATGCTTTGAAAGCTGAAAATGCGGCTTTACAAGTCGAATTGGAAGATTTAGAAACCACCTTAAAGAAGAAAAAAACTGGGGCTGGCGTTGCCATTGGTGCCGGTGTTCTTGGTGGCGGGTTTGGGGCCTTTGGAATTTATAAAGGCGCAAAAGCCCAAGGTGATTATAAAAATGCAAAGTCTGATTTAAAAGCCTTAGAAAACAAAAGCGAAAAATAATGAGAACATTAAAGCTGTCTTTATTAACCTTTTTTTCACTTGCCTTCATCGGGCAACAAGGCGTTTATGCACAAGGGGCGACTCAAGCCCAATTGGCTGCACTTCAGGCTCAGGAAGCGACGCTTTTAGCTGAAAACAAAACACTCAAACAAAAAATCAAAACAACCAAAGATCAAATCGCGAAGAAAAAGAAAGCAATCCGTACAGGGGCTATTATTGGAAGTATTGGTGCCGTTACCGGGGCCGGTGGACTCCTTTTTGCCAAAGATCGTAAACACAAAACAGCGCAAATTGAAGAAGACATTGCCTTGCAAAAAGAACGGCCTGAGTTAATTGAAAAAATCATTAAGTTGGCCGCAAAACTTTGTGCAACACAGGGCGAAAAAGACTGTGAATTAACTTATGGTGGCTTTGACCTTGCCGAAGGCATTGAAGATTTAAGCGGAAAAACACTCATTGAGCTCCGCACCCGTTATGTAGATTTACAACGTTGGGAAGAATATCATAGGATGGTTGTTTATCTCGCAGAACGCGGTTCTTGCGAATGTTTAGAACTTAAAACCTGCACAGAATCAGATAATGTTAAAACAGAGGCTTTTGATGACCTTGTTGTTGAATATGAAAAAGCTTCTTTCGATGCTTTGAAGACTCTTGAAAAGCGCGAAGTCGTTAAAGAAAAATTAGAAAAAGAAATCAATTCACTTTATTTAAAGCTGGAAATCGAATATAAAGATAATTCTCAGAACCTAGCTGCTCTTAAAGCTATT
>JAFGVS010000032.1 GCA_016937865.1 Alphaproteobacteria bacterium | reverse complement strand
TTTTTACGTATTCTACTCATTTTTGATCTCCTTTTTGATCTAAATTAGTAGCTTAACACACTGTCCGAATTTTTGGGACCACCTCTACCCACGCAACGGCGAAGGTGTTAAGATTTTATAAAAAAGAAAAGACTTCTAGTTTGAAGTCTTTCCTTTTTATATCATTGAATGGGCGGTTCGCCTTTAGCCACTTCCTGACCTGGCAGAAAGTACTGAAAGTGATGCCATCCACATGGATCAGTCAGAGCATACTGAACGTTCATGGTGTTAATAGTATGAACACGTTCGGGGTGCTCGAGATGTATACGTGTACAAATATGCATTCCGTTTTTTAGGGAAATTTTGTAGCCAATCCCTTCAACGGTTTCCCCGTCCATGTAAGGATTTGAAAATGGGATATCTAAAAATAAGTGAGTAGGTTTTACTACTCTTATTTTCAAAGCCGTATCATTAACGACTTGGATAATTTCCGTCCCAGGAAGTAAACTGCTTTTCAGCAGAATTTCCTGCTGTGGTCGACAGCTTATAAAAAAGCTACCAACACAAACTAGTAATAATATAATTTTCATGGATAATATATTTTAGGATTAAAAGCTTAGAATTTGAGAGCATCCTAAAGAAGAAGCCATGAAAAGTCAAGTTTATATTTTTAAAAAGGTTTGTGGTTGAATATTTTTTTAACGATAATAACGATAATTATGATCTACCCGCGCAACGAAATTAAAATGTAGTGGTCATGGGTTGGGGAAATTGTCGTTTTAGGACGATCAGTGCAAAAATCATATCCGGGGGGTGTAATTTTCAAACGACCGGTACATGGGGGACATCGAAGGATGTTCGCATAACGGCAATTTACACAGCCAGGATTAATTTCCAAGAGAACGTGGAGAAAGATAATCTAGACGATAAAAGCAAGATTATCCATCGTTCCGCGTGATGCCCGTATATTCACCGTAATAATCACCAACAAATCATCGGGGTTTTTCGCTCCCAGCCAGTGACTCGTATTCACCGACATTTTAGTCACAAATCGATCATCATCCAGCAAGACGTGCATTTTCCGGCCACGGTCGGCATTTTCTGGAATCTCATGTTCATTTTGGGGACGACGTAACGCATCAAAAAGTGTTTTCATGCGGTTATCAATATCGGCGCGTGGCGTGCCAATTAATTCTGGGTGCAGCATTTGAATATCTAATTCAGCCAACAAATTTAAAGAGGGTGAAATCACGGGGACAAAATCAATGCCACCGACATGGCGAACGATATCTTTTTTCTTTAAACCATTTTTACCATCAATATAATCACAAATATTTGAATATGGTGGAATAGATAACAATTTTTCCATCTGAGGCGCCAATTGAGAACGAATGGCATGAATATGCTGTACCCGTTTTTTAGGATGGATTTTAAGAGTGCCTTGATAAATCAATTTGAACTTCATAGTGTTTTTTCCTTTTCACTGTGTGGCAGATATTATTTCCGTAGAATATCATATTTTTAAGATTAAGGAAAGTTTTTGTTGAAAGAGCCTAAAATAGGGCCTATGTTGTAAGTAAGTAACCCAAATTGGAGAAACTATGCGTCTATTCTTTTTATCATTGATTTTATTTTCAACAACGGCCATGGCAGCGGTCGACCCGTCTGTTGTGTCGCGTGCGGAAAAATATTTAAACACTGTGCAAAATTTACAAGGGAGTTTTACACAAAGGTCTTCTAGTGGGGCAAGTGATGAAGGTGTTTTTTACTTATCCCGCCCTGGAAAAATGCGTTTAGAATATGCTTCGCCAATGACGATTGTGTCTGATGGAAAAAGGTTAATTTACCATGATAAATCATTAGATCAAATTACACATCTTGCCCTGGATTCCATTCCGGCTGGGATTCTATTTCGCTCTAACATTCATTTAACGGGAAAAGATATTAAGGTATTAAAAACGGAATTTAAAGACGGATTTACAGAGGTTACGGTTGGTATGGCCGAAGACCCAGGGGTTGGATCTTTGAAAATGTATTTTACATCTAAAGATTTTGAACTCCGTGGATGGCAGGTGAAAGACGCCAGCGGTTTAGTTACACGCGTAACATTAAACAATATCCGTGAAGTCGGCGTGTTGAAAAAAAGCCTTTTTAAAATCAATCGTCATAAAACACAAAGTGTCGAAGGAACCGCAAAACCATCAAACGGCTTCTATTAAAAAGATCCAAGTACAATAAAAGAGCACCCTTTGGGTGTTTTTTTTGTTTGACAAAAAGTAAAAAAGGATTTATAAAATAAACAAAAGTGTAAATATTAAATTAAAAATTATGGAGGCAGAACAGGAAAAAAATATGTCACCCAGATGTTATCTGGTGAGCAGTTAGCCAAAGGGCTAATAGAAGACGACGATTATCTCAAAACATTAAAGAAGCCAGCCATTAGAAGGTTGGTGATCACCGTGAGTGTTTTTATTTGCGGGCTTTTATTCATCGCTTTAAAACAAGAGTGGGTTGGCGGTATTGCGCTACTTGCAACCCCTTTTTTGGGATGGGAGGCAATAAAAAGCTTTAATGAATATAGTGGGCATAAGGCTTTTATTTATAGCCTAAAAAAAGAAGACCCATCATTGTTTGTAAGCTCTCAATCTATATAGCATCCTTCGGGATGCTTTTTTTATACGTTGACAGAAGAACAAGGCTGTTTTAGAGTGTTCAACCATTTCTTAACTAAACTTTAAAAATAAAAATTATGCACAAAACAAAACAAATCACATGGCGTTTTTTTGTCATGAGGGTGTTAGATATGTTCTTTTTAATATTAACACTCCTTAAAATGATTTTAATTAAAATCATTTGGAGAAGAATAATAAAAGGAATTTTATTCATCGTTTTTATAATTCTTAGATGGAACATCCAAAGGGCTTGGCCTTCAATCAAAAGGATAATGGAAGAGAAACAAGGACAGTTTATCCTGGGTTTTATTCTTGCCGTTAGTATTTTAGTGGTATATGGAATATTTAAAGGGCCATTAAAATACGAAAGAAGTGATACGTTTTTTTTAATAGTTATAGTCCCTTTGATTTTTTGTTGGTCCCAAGTGTCAGTAGTAAAAATTTTTCTGGCAATAGGAGTAACGATGGGTTTTGTGTGTGCTTTAGCCACAGGGGAAATAATCGCGCTTCTTTAAAAAAGAGGGGCGATTTGTTTTTCTATTTCTTTCTCGCCTAAAATTTGATATACTCCCGTGTATGGATATATCTAACATTCTTGATTTTGTTTTAAAGGTTTTGCATGACCCTGTGTTGTTATTGTTAATCAGCGCGGGAATTACAGCAGGACTTGTTTTAATTTTCTTTACGCCACGCCTGGCGGAAAAGGTCTTGCCGAAAATCTATGAAACCCGTTTGGCAGAATTTTTACCCTTCAAAGGATTGCATACAGATCGTAAAACAATTCTATGTGAAGGTGATACATACACCCGGGTCTTTCGTGTCGATGGATTAAATACATCTTTCCAAGAAGATAAAACACGGGAAAATTTACTCAGTGGCCGTAAGCAGTGGATTGACTCACTCGGAGAGTTCGGAATAGAGGCACGCGTCTTTACAGTTCGTAAAAAAGTACAAACAAACGAGCAAACACCACATGATCATCCTTTATTGTCTGAAATTGCCAATCGTTGGAATGCAAAAATGAAAACGATTTATCATAATGCACATTATATTATGATTTCTCTGAAAAATGGGGATAAAGAAGAGGCGTTAAAAACAATTGCACAAGCCGGGGATTTATTAGAAGCAAATCTCGCGCCGTATGGGGTTTCCGTTTTAGAAGAAAACCCAAATGATTTTTCAGAAGAAGGGCCTTTTTCTTTTCTGGCGGAATTAACGGCACCAATTACACGGCCACAAGCACAAGCTGGGCTATCAGAAGGCATTGAAAGCATCCAAGATGTTTTAACGCCAGACGATATTATTTTTCATAACAATGGATTATTGGAATTCAAATCAGGCACAACAACAAAGTTCGCAACGGCACTCGGGATTCGTCGCGCCCCAGATTATATAGATGAACAAATGTATTCAGACTTGATGACGCTGGATCATGAAATGACGGTCTTAAAAACGATTTCGCCAATTTCACGTGTGCGGGCACTGGCTATTTTAACAAATCAAAAACGCATGGCGGCGATGACCAGTTTTTCTTTTCCTGTGGTGGATCAATTTGATAAAGCAATGGAAAAAATGGAACAATCGGATGAAAACTTCCAAAGCTTGGTAAATTTTGGTGAAACCTATTTTATTTTCGGGGATTCAGAAGAGGAGCTCGACGAGGCGGTTGCAGAGGTAAACAAAATTTGTCGCTTGTATGGCGTTTCCCCTGTACGGGAAGGGTGGGTGGCGCAAGCCTCTTGGTTCTCACAATTTCCAACCTATGATAAGTATCCACGGTTATATAAACTATTATCAAAGGCGGTGTCTTGCGCGATTAATTTCGAAAAACTGCCCTCTGGTTTTTCAGGGAATGATTGGGGCGATGGCTCTATCACACGCTTTCCCACATCCCAAGGAACGATGTATCAATTCCAATTCCATGTGAATTCGAATGCGGCGGCAACTGGACATACGGTTGTGATTGGGCCAACGGGGCAAGGAAAGACAACATTGTATGCGTTCTTGGCAGGCCAAGCGATGCGTTATCCAGATTTAAAAGTCTTTTTCTTTGATCGGAATCGTGGGGTGGAAATTTTCACACACGCCGTCGGCGGATCATATTTAACTTTTTCTGGAAACAAAAAAGAGGAAGATCTTGGATACGGAAAACAAACATTTTTAAATCCATTGCATATTGATGACTCGCCAGAAAATCGTGCCTTTTTGCGTCAATGGTTAAAGGCGATCACCTTCTCTGGCGTAGAAGAAAAGAGTAAGGAAGAAGCAGAGGCCGAAGCCGAAATCGCCCGTGCCGTAACAACGAATTTTGATTTTTTAACATCCGATCAACGAATGTTGTCGAATTTATATAAATCATGTTTTGCGCCAAATGGACACATGCGTCGGGAATTAAAACGATGGATTGATCCAGATCAATATGGTCCAATTTTTAATTCGAAAGCAGATAATTTGGACTTATCCAGCCAATTTACGACATTTGATTTCACAAATATCTTTAATGACAAGACATTGGCCCCAGCCGTGATCAGCTATATTATGAATCGCATTCAAACCCTGACAGGCAAGAGTGGTAAACCGAGTTTGATCGTAATTGACGAAACGGCGCCAATGTTGGAACATCCTTTGTTCCGTCAAAACTTCATAACAGGATTACAAGAAGGACGTAAAAAACGCCAAGCATATTTGGCCGCATTTCAACAACCCAATATTATTGATAAACTAGGTGTTGGGGAGGCCATCCGTGGGCAATGCCAAACGGTTATCTTTTTCCGAAATCCACAAGCCACAGCGGCAGATTATGCCGGTTGGAATCTGACGCCAAAAGAACTCGCCTTTATCCAAGGAAAGCTCTATCCGAATTTGCGGTATGCGATTTTGGTATCGCGTCCGGTGAATAACGAATCGGTAATTCTTGATGTGGGACTTGGGGGATTGGGCCCTTATCTACAGCTGTTTAACTCAGGCCGAAAACAAGTCCTACTGGCCGAAGAATTACGCGGGAAATACGGCGATAAATTCGTCACAGAGTATCTTAAAAAAGTCATTTAAAACAAAAAAAATCAAAATTAAAAGCCGTTTGCACAAGCGGCTTTTTTGTGCTATAATACACACGGGAAGATATGATGAAGGGGATATTTCATGAAAAAAACACTCTTATTTAGCACATTGGCTTTTTTTACAAGTATGGGCGCAAATGCAGTAACCTGGACGGGGACAGAAGATCTATCCGCTATTAATGCGCAAATCGTGGATGGGGGATCCACGGATTATGTGTTAAGCCCAATAGCCGCCAGTCCGATTACAGGAGATGGTGTTCAAATTGATGGTGTCTCTATGGGGCTTATCAATTCTTTTACGTTTGATTCTGGAGATATTGCAAATCCTTATGTGATGTCAGGTGGAAACAACAATGGGATGTTAGAACTTGCTTCTGTTGAAATGAATGATGTGTTGATTAATGCAGATATTACAAATACGGCTAGCGGCACGACAACGCATCATGGGGTTGATATTATGAACTCACAGATTCATAATACGATATCAGTCGGCGGAACTATTAATCTCCCAGCTACGTATTCATATGGTAATAGTAGTTCTGGGATACGTTTAAGTGCCGTGTCAGGAGGTTCATTTATAAGTACCGCAGATATTACTTCAGGCATGGGTTTCGGAATTAGCTTGATAAATAATACAAATTTAACAGGTGATGTAGACATAAGCGGGATAATTAATTCTTATAATACTGGAATTAAAATCCAAATTGGCTCTCTCGGTGGCTTTAGATCTACTGCCGATATTACGACTTCACATTTTGGAAATAATGCAATTTTCTTAAGTGATTTGACGATAACAAATGACATAGACATAGGTGGAGCGGTTGATACATCATTAAATGCGACTAAGGCAATTTGGTTAAGAAATATATCTGCCACTTCATTTGCAAGTACTGCGGATATTGTTTCAGGAGAGGTAGGTTTGCTCTTCGAAAATATAACGATGGCAGGTGCTGTAAGTGTTGGTGGAACAATTGATTCTCAGAAGACAGGACTTTCTTTATCCGGATCCGCGGATTCATTTACAAGTACCGCGAACATCACTTCTGCAACATATTCTGCAATCTCCGTATTTGATACAACGATCACAAATGGCATAGATATCAGTGGAATAATTAACGATAACGCTACTGGGGATTCGGCAATTTTTATAAGAAATACAACCGCAGATTCTTTTACCAGCACAGCGGATATTACAGCGGCGAGTGCTGGAATTCGTTTCGATAACGTAGATATTGCTGGGGCGATTACAATCGGAGGAACGTTCACAACAACCTATCCCTATAGTCAGATTCTTTTTGGGCAATTTGACAGCACGGCAGGTTCAATTTTAATCAATTCTGGTTATTTAAATTCTAGTCCAAACGCGACACTAACTGTTTCTGGGGCTGTGGATATTCAATCATCAAACGGTGCGTCCCTTACTAATTTAACAGCAGATTCTCTTTCATTTGGGTCAGATATAAATTCTGGACATTATGGCATTTATTTGAAAGATGTCACACTTGCGAATAATCTGGATTTTTCCGGAATTACAACGATAAATGCGCTTAGTTATGGGTTATATTTGAATAATGTGTCCTCCGCAAATGAAATTGACCTTTCAACAATTCAATCCATAACCTCAACGTCGGTTGGACTTACAGTTTCCAATACAACATTATCTTCATTAACCAGTGCCATTGATATGACAACTTCGAATTATGGTATTAATTTAGGTACGTTAAATGTAACAGGAGCTATCGATCTTTCCGGAACGATTTCCTCGAGTTATGCTGGTATCACTTTAGGCACCGTAACCGCAGATTCCTTTACAAGTACAGCGGATATTACGTCAACGAATCAGTATGGAATTTATTCAGCAACAAATACAGCCTTTACAAATGCAGATATAAGCGGAACGATTAATGCGTATAGCGATGGTCTCTATTTTTATACAACAATGATAGATTCCTTAACAAGTACAGCAGATATTACGTCCTCGACGAAGTCTGGGATACAGCTACGAAGCACAATCCTTGGGACGTCTACCATTAGTGGGACAATCAATGCGGAGACATATGGGCTTCAATTATGGACGGCTACAGGTGGGGATATTACGTCAACGGCAGATATCACAGCAAATACAGAACATGGTATTTACCTATACAGCGGAAGTTCAATTAATTCTCTCGTAAATAACGGTTCAATTACGTCTAATGCGAAGGCGGCGATTGCCGGGGATACGGGGGGCAATGTTCTTAATTATGCTGGAACCGGGACTCTTTCCGGGGCAACGTATGACATTGATATGGGAACGGGTACAGATACAGTGAATATATCTAATGCAACGATAAATGACTTGTCTGTTAATTCAGCGGAAATCATAAATGTTGCATCCGATGTAACCATCGGAGGGACTGGACTTGCGGCAACAGGGGTAACAACATCAAGTGCGATTACAAATGATGGGTCTATTGCTGGAATTACAATGGACAGCACAAACGAAGTGCTTACATACACAGGAACAGGAACCCTAAATGGTGCCACCTATGACATTGATATGGGTGCAGGGGCCGACGTTTTAAACATTACGGGGATGACAATGGCGGCGCCTCGTATAAATAATTCAGAAAGAGTGAATATCTATAATTCCGTATTACAGCTGGATTTAACGGACGCAAACAAAGGGACAACGTTGCTGACATTAGACGGCACAACGCAGCTT
>JAFGVS010000031.1 GCA_016937865.1 Alphaproteobacteria bacterium | reverse complement strand
TTTTTACGTATTCTACTCATTTTTGATCTCCTTTTTGATCTAAATTAGTAGCTTAACACACTGTCCGAATTTTTGGGACCACCTCTCGCATTTGTGGATGAATATACTCCTTCAGACTCATTTCCGGTAAAACTGATTTCCCCTCCCATAATGAGTGCCCGATATCCTACATTATCTAACGTAGTATTGTGTGTATCGCCACTTCCAAAGCTTGGATCAAAAATAATTGAGTTACCATTCCCATCTGTAAGAGTTGCTGTTTCACCAGAAATACTGACAGAAATAGGAATGTTCGGAGATCCATAAAAATACATTAACCCACCGATTGGACTTCCCGCACACACATATGTTAGCGGACACGTAACAGTACCATACATTGTTATTGGAATTGTTTGAGGCCCAGCAGATGGATCAATTGAAATTGTCCCAAAATTTACGTTTCTTACAAATGTGATAGAAAGTGGTTTTGTGAGCTCTGCTTGAGCATGTCCTGTTCCGATTGCGGCCATTGAATTAGAAGAAAATAGTAACCCGAGTATAGGTAATAATTTTTTCATTTCTAACCTTCTGTACCTCTTTGACCTATCATCTTTTATTTTTTCTTCTTTATTTTTTCTTGTTCGACATATTCAAAGAGCTCGCCGCGTTCAAGTTCGCCTAGCTTATATTTTCCATACGATACGCGCATAAGACGCAACACCGTATAGCCGAGATGGCCCAAAATTTCACGGATTTCTCGGTTTTTGCCTTCGGTCAACGTTAGGGTCAACCACGTTGATCCTTCATTTTTTCGACCAATCGCGCATTGAACAGGTTTGTATTTTATCCCTTTGATCCGTATCCCTTTTTCCAGGGTTTCTTTTAACGTTGGACGCGCCGGCCCTTTGATCTTAACTTCGTATACACGTTCTAAATCTCCGCGCTCCATTTTTTCTTTTAATGTTGCAGAATTCGTCAATAGAATAAGGCCTTCGGACATGAAATCCAAACGCCCTATCGCATGATATTGTTTCATCCATTTAGGTAAAAAATGAAAGATTGTTTGGCGATTTTTGTCGTCTTTATGTGTTGTTAGCACTTTAATTGGTTTATGAAAGGCAAAGACGCGTGTTTTTTCCTGTGCTTTTAAAAGCTTCCCTTCGACTTTCACCGGTGTATCTTCATCCACTTGAGTCGCAGGATCCGTGATTTTTTCCCCGGCAACATATACTTGACCACCGCGAATAAGAATTTCTGCCTCGCGTCGAGAACAATAACCACTGTGTGAAATTCTTTTAATCAAATACATTTTTTATCTCAACACTTCAGGTGCAACCAACAGGATTACAGCCAGGAGAACAAGGACGATTCCGCCAAGTAATTTACAGTACTTCACGTATTTATCGCCGACAAATTTATCCACAGCAAATGCCGCAAGACTGAAAATCACAATATCATCTAACATAAAGAAGAAATCATATAAACCGATATAGCCATAATACGCCCATGTTGATAAATCCGCCTGTGCAAGCACCCCCGTAAAGACCGCTGGCAATCCCAGGGAACACGCAAATTCAATGGCGTTCACCGTGAAAGCCAACCCAACAACAGAGATAAATAGTGCCCAATTCATTGGCGCTTCGATAATTTCTTTGATTTTGTCGCGGGTTTTCGCTTTGGATTTCAGATCTCCGACTTCACAATCGACATGCCCTTTCCAATAATCGCGCAGGCTGGCATATCCCATATAAAGCGCACCGACACCCAATAAACGTTGGATCCATACGACTTGTCCCATTAATTGGAACGCATTGAACCAAACTGTCATAAATAGAAAATACAGAATTCCGCTGGCGGCAATAAATGTTCCGACAATCGTCCAGATTTTGCGCCGGTCTTTAATTTCAAGAATAAGCCCAATCATAAAGACCAATACCCACATCGCGCATGGGTTAAAACCATCAACAAGCCCTAGAACAACGGCGAGTGCCGGAATAGATGTTTCCAGTAAATCAACCTCGCCAAACCAGCCGGCTTTGATTACTTTAGATTCTTCGGCGTTACCAGAACCACCAACTATCTTTTTTTTTTGATCCCGAGGGCGTTATCAATGGCGGTGCGATATTCGTCGCCTGTTGTTTCATCTGAACCAAAGCCAGAAACGAAGTCATCGCCAACGATAAATAGTGGAACACCTAGACGTGCAATGCCGAGTTCAAGCGCTTTTTCCTTCATCATATCGCCTTCGCTGCTAATGAAAACATTATGGCGCACGATATTTACGTTTGGATATTCTTTTTTCAATTTAGCATCAATAAATCGCATCGCATCATGGCAATGTGGACATGTTGGGCTATAGAACAAATCCGCCGTTAATGCAGAAGCCGTTGAAGCCATTCCAATAAATAGAACACTCAAAAATAATCTTAGAAATTTCATGATTTCTCCTTCTTTTTTATATCAGAACACCATTTTATAGACCTTGTAGATCGTTGCAAGGATTAAATGCGAAGTAAGCTTGCGCCCCAGGTGATCCCTGCGCCAAGTGCCGTAAAGACAATCAAATCGCCTTTTTTTATTTTTCCGGCTTGTGCCATTTCATCAAAAGCTAACGGAATACTTGCCGCCGATGTATTCGCATGATTCCGAACGCTTGAGATGACTTTATCGGCCGGCAAACCCATTGATTTTCCAATATGTTGAATAATACGGTCATTGGCTTGGTGTGGAATTAAATAGGTTATATCATCTGCTGTATAGCCGTTTTTATCCAAGACTTCGCGAGAAACTTCTTCCATTTTAGCAACGGCATGACGAAAAACTTCACGGCCATTCATAAATGTTTTTGGATGCTCTTTCGATCCGGCACACAAAATATCGGCTTGGGTCCCATCCGTATATAAAATTGAATCGATCAGGCCTTCTTCCTCTGTTGTTTCTTTTGCTTCCAGTGCGAAGGCTCCTGCTCCGTCCCCAAATAACACACATGTGCCACGATCCGTCCAATCTAATAATGAAGACATCCGTTCGGCCCCGATAACGAGCGCGCGTTTGGCTTTACCTGCTTTTAAGTAAAGATCGGCTGTTGACAGTGCATAAACAAACCCACTACACACAGCTTGCATATCAAATGAAATCGCTTTTGATGCCCCAAGTTGTTTTTGGACAACCGCCGCGGTTGCCGGAAAATCCATATCGGGTGTTGAGGTGGCCAGAATAATTAAATCCACTGAATCTGCCGTCCAACCTGCTTTTTCTAAAGCACGCTCACAGGCAATCGTTGCCAAATCCGCTGTTGTTTCATCTTCAACGATATGACGTTGCTTAATCCCGGTTCTTGGGAAAATCCATTCATCTGAGCTATCCACGATTTTAGATAAATCGTCGTTTGTAACCACTTTAGGTGGTAGAAATGAACCCGAGGCAACAAAAACAGACTTCATATTTTTCCTTTATTTATTTTTTCAATTTGTTTCTTAATTTTTTTGTTAAGATCTTTTTCAACAATACTTATAGCATATTCTGCTCCACGCGCAAATGCAACTTTATCCGAAGACCCGTGCGTTTTTACCGCAATCCCATTTAATCCGATAAAAACAGCCCCACTATATTCACGTGGATCCATTCGACTCTTGAGAATTTTTAATCCGCCTTTTACAAGGAAATAGGCCACTTTACCCCAAAATGAATCTTTAAAGACTCTTTTGATCAAATCACCTAGGAACTTTGCCGTTCCTTCTGCGGTTTTCAACGCGACATTACCCGTAAAGCCATCTGTCACAACAACATCCGTTGTGCCAAGCAAAATATCATTTCCTTCGACGAATCCATGAAATTTGAACGGTGCGTTTTTAAGTGTTGTCATTTTTTGATATGTATTGCGCAACACATCATTTCCTTTGGTGTGTTCTTCCCCAATATTTAACAAGCCAACCGTTGGACGTTTTTTGTCCAGCATTAATTGAGCGTATAAAGCCCCCATAACCCCAAATTGAAATAAATGATCCTCGTTACATTCAGAATTTGCGCCTAAATCCAACATCACGGTTCGCCCATTTTGTGTTGGCAGAATACTGACAATGGCCGGACGCATAATAGAGGATATCGTTCGAAATCCAAGCTTTGCCATTCCCATAAAAGCACCTGTATTACCGGCAGACAGAATCGCATGGGCTTCGCCACGTTTCACATGATCAATTGCCATGTAGAGACTGGATTTTTGACCATTTCGAATCGCATCACGGGCTTTATCCGTTCCTTTGATGATCCCTGGGCTATGAAAAATAAGAGAGCGCCCCGCGAGATACGGGTGGCGCTTTAGATGTTTTTGTAAAACACGTTCTTTTCCAAACAGATGAAAAATAACATCTCCTCGCTCACGACAAACTAAACTGAGGCCGTCAAACACCGCTTTGGGTGCTTTATCCCCTCCCATGCAATCGACTGCGAGAATGGTAGACAATATCTGTCCTTTTCGTTATTTTTTCGCCTTTGGACGTTCGCCACACGCTGGGCAAACATGATGTGGTAACATTGCTTCACCACATGCTTTACATGTGCTCATTGCTTCTGGCTTTAGCGCATGATGCGAGCGACGCATATCACGTTTTGATGCAGATGTTCTCTTTTTTGGAACTGCCATTGTTAGACTCCTATTTAATTTATTGCCCGCGTAGCATAAATAAAACGCTCAAGGATTTCAAGCTTTTTATTTGTTTGCCCCTTTGTCTAAAATTCGCTATACTTGTGGCATTCACTCAAGACAACGGAGACGTTAAAATGCGTTTATTATCTATCTTATTTGGAATGGCCTTTATTCTATCTGCCGGAACAGCGGATGCCAAAGGGGGATTCTTTCACAAATATGACAAAAATAGAGATGATGTCGTTACTTTGGAAGAGTTTCGTCTGGGAAAGAACTCTGAGTGTGACTTGGGAAAAAAAGCGAAAAGCTTTGAAAATAAAGATAAAAACAAAGATGAACAACTTTCAAAATTTGAGTTTTTAAAGTGTGAGACCCAAACGCTCGGCTGCAATGTAGAAAAAAAAATAAAACGTTTTTCAAAAAAAGATACAAACAACGACGGTATCGTGTCTAAGGAAGAATTTATGGTATGTGCTGAAGAAATGGCACAGGATCATTTCGATTCTTTGGATTTAAATAGTGATGGCAAAGTGACGCGTGAAGAATTTCGTGCGATGCGGTATAGATAAGATTTGATTTCAAAAGAAAAACGCCTCCGTGGAGGCGTTTTTTTTATTTATTTTTCGCCGTATAGCTTTTCAAAACCAATTTTGACTTTTTTAACAAATTCAGGATCTTGTTCACGCCAATATTTCGGGTCTTGCATCATTTTACGGAGTGACTGGTCAGAGAGGTTTTCCATATCTTCGCCTTTTCCGGCCAAAATTCCGGGCTCTTTATTCGATTGCATCATTTCATAGATCCCAATCACCCCTTTGGCGCTTTGACAGAGTTCTTCGGCGACATCTGGTGAAAAATTATTTTCGGCATAAGCGAGCACTTGTTTCGCCACCGATTCAACCGCCGTTTCTGATCCAAAATAATCTTTTAACAATAAGTTTTGTTGCATACTTTCTGTGTTTTTTTCGGCCTCTTCTAATTGTGGCATCAGACGTTCATTCGCCAATTCATACACAACTTGGACTTGTTCCGGTGTTAACCCGACCGCATGCAACTTTTCATTCGCCTCTGAATCGATTTGGAATTTATCAGCCAAGACATCCTCATACGCAGAGGGCGCTTCGGGATGTCCCAACATTTTTAAGATTTGTTTTTTTTCTTCATCATTTAAATTTTCTTTTGAAAACTGATGTGTTTGAGAAAAACGCTTTTCCAATTCTTTGTATGATTTACTCATCGCTTCTAAACGAGGCGCATTTTTTTTCCATATCCCAAAACTTTTCAGGTAAGAACTCTGGTCTTTCAGTCATTTATGTATCCTTTTATTTTTGTGATTGATCTGCGATTCCTTTGCGTAAAAATAGTATCCCAACGAGCGGAAATACGGTTTGTAAAAAGCCCGCGAGATCCATTTCTCCAATCAGATAGGCGCCTAACGCAGACAGCAATCCAAGTGTGGTTGTGATGTATGTTTTTTTGCCTTTTAAAAGGCCCCCGTTAATAATTTTTTCCATTTTTTTCTCCTTTTTTTTGTTATATGGTTTTGATAAATGCGGTATATCCCAAGAATTCAAAGGCATACGGTTTGTTACTTTCAATCTTCCACAAAGATGTCGTTAGATCTTCAATATATCCCAACGCTTTCAAACGATAGCTGCCTGTAAACACGTCCTCATCCAACTGAACTGTGTGTGTTTCATCTTGCATGCTAAGCTCTAACAAATGAGATTTTTTCAGACTTAAACGCAACTCAATTAGGCGCCATTTTTTTGCCACTTCCCCATTTAGATTTAAAATTGGCAGCGGTTCGATAACGTGGGTATAATTTAAGCCTGCATCCGTTGTTTCCATGATTTCTGGCAAGCCTAAATTATTGTCTTGAACCACATCTTCACCAGAGCGAAAATCATCCCCTGTCCATCCACTGTTTTGATTATTTAAGTGTGGCAAGATAACCACATTTGCGTCTTTGGTGGAAATACTTGAATCTAAGTGCACTCTTTCATCAAATTTTTCCAAAAACACCCCAGTTGCCCGCGCGACACTGATATATGTTTGCCCATTTACAATCGCAATTGATTGAAAATTACCTTGTGTTTTATACACACTCCAGCCGGCAACCCCGACACTTTTATTCAATACCAAGACCGCCATGTTTCCGGTTTCCATAACAACATATAATTTACGGTTTTCGTCATTATAGGTTTGATCCACAGGTGTTTCCATGAGATGTCCTGCCAGCAATGCTAAGTCATAGGACTGATACGTTTTTTCAACCTCACCATAAATAAATTCACGGATTTCTTTTCCGTTTTTTGCAATAAAGATGGTTGCCCCTTCTACGTTTTGAGGTGGCAAATATCGGTCCAAATGAGATCCGATGGTCGTTTGTTTCTTTACGTTTATTGTTGCGGGTGTTAAGGGTTCACCGCCGACCATCCATTCCGATTGGGCGGTTAAAACTTGCAAATGTGTTCCTGAAAACACACTTGAAATATGTTCGCGCTGATCTGAGAGCAGACTGAATGTAATGGCTTCATCATCCAAACCTTCCCCAAAATCAAAGTTGAAAAAATCCCCTGTTTTTGACATCCATACTTTATGTGGCAAGGATTTAGAACCTCCAACAACCAGACGATTTTGATGAAAAGAAATCGAAATCGGCCAGCCCCGCTGATCTGAAAAGCACGATTCAATCCAATCGCTGCTTTGATCCAAGGAGATTAAATCCTTGCTACTTTGCACTTGAATGCTGCTGTCATCAATAACTTGCGTTATAATCATCTCACCGTCGTTCAGACGTATTTTTAGACCAATATGTTCTTCTGAAAAGTACTGTGTTGACACGTTTACAATGAATGTGCCACTGGTTCCAAGTGGCGTTAGCAACACGCCTTCCGTATCATCAAATTTATAAAAAGGATCTAAGGTTAATCCGTCTATATTTGTTTGAAATATCCAATTTTGAAACTGCCAAACATTTTTTGCCTTCCTGAGCTTCTTCGGTGCAAAATCAGGATGTACTAAAAATAATGTGTCTACATTTTGCGTCCATTGCACGTGTTGAATTTCGTTTTCGCGCCATGGCGAAGTCGCCTCAAAAACCTTAACATCTTCTTCATAAATGGCTATTTTTAGATTACTTAAAACAACCAAAACTTCTTGTTTTGCCGCGCCGAAATTAATCAGGCGAGATTTCCCCAAAAGCGTATCAATAAAACGTGTCCCTTCCCGTCTTTTTATGCCTCCGGTTGGTGTTACATAGGCATTTTCCAATGTCATTAGGCCATTGCTTTGGGCCTCTAAATCACTGCGCACAAAAATGGGCAGCGATACCATTCCGTGTGAAAATGAGGTTTGCGTATAGGTTTGTTTTGGCATTCACTTCTCCTTTTTTTGAATCAAAAAAACGGCGCTTTCGCGCCGTTGTACTTCCGTTTAGGATTTAGACTAATTTATAGTCTTTTTTTAGATAATCATTCGGATCCAAGAGTTTTTTGTTTTTATCTCGAACCTCAAAATGATAATGGTTTGTCATGTCCCGCCCATCCGCAACATCTTGCGCGATCGCCATAATTTGCCCTTTTTCAAGAACATCTCCGACTTTTTTGATCGTGTTAATATAAAAGATTTTTTGTTCATTTCCCGCTGCATCTTTAATTACCATACCGGAAAATTTACCATCCCCATATGGGTCTACTTTTCGTAAAAAAATACCATCGCTCAACGCCCGAATTTTTTGTCCGGGATTGGACTTAATATCAATCCCTTGATGTTTATAGCGAGAGCCGTCTTTTCGTTTTCTGGGGGCTCCAAACGCTCCAGATCCAGAAGCATCTTGCCCGCGAATTTGTAAAATGGGTTTGAGTGGTGTTGATGTTTTTTTGGGAGGAGCCGTGTTTTTGGAAACAAGGGCTTTTAGCGAAGACAGTCCTTTTTTCAGAGCGTCCAAAATTGTTTTTAGAATCTTCATTTATAACTCCTTTTTTAATTTTAATACATTATCGCCTAATCATAGAAAATAAAATCACCGATTTCCAGCCCTGTTTTTCCACGTGCCCAATGCGGCATATCCGTGCAATGGTGATAACGCAAAGCGCCATTGGTTATATCTGTTAGAACTCCAGAAATAGCACGCCCCGCTACACGGGAGCACATGGCAAAAAAAGCATCTGTGATAATTGGACTTTCAATACAATCATCTGTCTTCCAAAATTTAAAAATTGTGGCATCGGAACACACTTGCTCCCACGTCTTTTTTTGTTTGATATTTCTATAAAAGTCAAATCTATTTTTAATCACAGATCCGATGGCTTCTAACTCTTTTAAATTATAGCCATATCCTTCATGATACAGTGTGATTGCCGTAAAATATTGTGCACTGGCTCTATCGTTTTGAATATCTTGAATCATTTTCTTTTCCTTCCTTCTAACTTCTCTTCTATGCGAATCAAATGATCCGTTAATCTTTTTTCGACATCCCGAATATAGGAAATAGAGGCATATTTTTGTGCCACTTCGACTTTATGCGTTGCCAAAACCTCCCGCGTCTTTTCAATACGATCTTCCAAGGTTTCGCGTAGATGTTCGTGTTGTGTTTCGGCTTGTGAACGGATAGATTTTGTCCATAAAAAAAGCCCCGCTAATGCGGGGATTTCAACAACCTGGATCCACCAGGATAAAGGTATTTCTGTCATTTTATTTCTTCTTTTTCACTTCTGTCCTTTTTCAATCATATGTTCAATATGTTTGACCAAGGCTTTTTGACCTTCCCGATAATACAATGTCGGAGCCGGTGTTTCCGGCCCCATCGCTTTTTCAACCGTCATACCACGCAAATAAGACAAAACTTTTCGCCCGGCAGGCGTATTGAAACAGCGCACGAAATCGTGCGCCTCCTTATTTCGATCAAACATCTTATTCCTCTATCTTTAAAATAGACGATGGCAAATCTAATTTATCCACTAGAAACGCCAAAGTCTTTTCGGTATTCAAAATATTTTCTGGACCAATATTTAACATTTTTAAAATATTCAAACCTTCCATTATATTTTGTAGCTCTTCTTTTTTACGTAATTTATTTAAACCGGAACGATACACTGGATGACTAACAACCCCTTTTAAATCAAGCAATGGAATTTCTCCCCGGCGTTGCAAAATATCCGCCAAACGCATCAAAAGAGGAGTTAATAACTCCCCGTGAAGACGTCCATAAATCGCCCCCAACACGCGTTGTGTTTCCCCGGATCTTTCAATAACTTCGGTTGCGGTCATGGGTGTTTTTGTTTGGAACTGTGATAATTTATCCATCATCAAATTTCTGCGGATCGACGCACGCAAATCATTTAACACCAGGTCGGATACATTAAAATCTGTGGCCGTTTGCAGTGGTGTTAACCCTTGTGATCCGACCGCTTTGGGGATAATTGTGCCTGGTTTTAACGACAGATTTTCTGTATTTAACACCCCGTCGTCATCCGCCATCCAAACGCCGCTGATCGCGAGGTTGGCATTTTTTAAAATAAGCTCCACCACCATATTGGCTGTTTTAATATCTGGCAAGGCTTTCATCACCGGTGATCGACCGTATGTTTCCCCGGCTGTTTTCATCCATCGAAAGACCATAAACGGATTTGTTGCCAATGTTTTATCGAAAATAAATTCTGTGTCCTTAGATAATTTGACACCAGATATCGGACAGCCCAAATAACGATATCCTTTGATTTGTCCTTTTTCAAAAATAGGATAAATACATTCGAGTACCGCGATTTTATTTTCTTTGTTTTTGGATAAATCCCGTCTTGATTGCTCATCCAATATGCTATTCGGCCAGCGTTTTAAAAATTCTTCGCTCGAGAATATAACCGTATTAAAAACAGTATCTGGTCGCCCTGTTGCATTTTCCAAAACAAACATATTCCGCATCGGGATCGCCTTAAATCGAAAAGCAGAAGACAGGCCTATTGGGGCTTCTTCTACTAATAGACAAGCGCTTCCAATGGCGACAAGGTCTAAATAACATTGATGCATTTCGACCGAAAAGTTTGATCGCTCTAAATGTTTTTTTAGAACTTTTTCGCTTTTCTCTAGCACCTCTTTCATTTCTTCTTTATTTGATTGGATTGAAAACCAGTCCCCCCATGGTGGCGTCATTTCAGACAATAAATTTGTTGCCAGTTGTTCTACCCCATCGCTGGCCGTTGAATCAAATAAATCTGATTTTATCTTTTGATTTTCGTGAAAGGCTGACCCATGCGGCAATCCATAATGATAACATTCTTCCCAGATACTTTCCCAAGGACGTCGTGTTGCTTTCGCTTTTTCAAATTTTTTTAACAATTCTTCTTTATTCATTCTATTTTCCTTTTTACGATTGATAAATAGTTTCATATGTGTGTGGCGTACCGATAAAAATTTGCATGCCATTGGGTGACAAAATAAATTCTAATTCGACTAATCTCTCGCGGAGATCTTCCCGCTTTTCTTCCGTGTTACAGTTTTTTGGAATTTCGACATCATCACAAATAATCACATCTGCACGTGCGCCTGTAATCCCGCTGGTAATCCCAAAGGCCGTTACAGATGGGTCGCGTTGTTTTTGAGACCTTTCAATCGAAAAAGCACAGCCTGCCCACTCTTCTTTTTTCTTTGGCACAAGTTTTTCCGTCAATGGATGATGTTCTATGATGCGTCGAATATGCCGTGATATTTTCGTAGCCAGACGCGCGTCTGCCGAAACAACCAGAATTCTATCGTTTGGATTTTGATATAAAATCCATGCACAAAATAGAGCTACAACGGTTGATTTTCCACTATTGCGAAACGCTAGCAATAGCCCTTTTCGATCCAATCCATGATAAATTTGTTCTAACCAAACACCGATTTGATTGTGATGTTGTGGCGTTTTGAACCTTGAAAGATCATTCCATAGTTTTATAAATGTCAAAAAACCTTTTTTACGATGATTAAGTGTAATCAATCGTTTCTCCTGCACTTTCTGTAATCAGACCATAGGCGGGATTTTCATCTGGACTGTCTGAAATATGACCGAAAGTAATAAAAGCATCGACATGATATGAAGCCATTAAACCAATTAAATTATTCACAATTCCTAAAATTCCGGCATCTCCAGATATTTCCAGATATGCGCGAATATCATTATTTAGCCTTTCCATTTCTGCGATGTCGGTTTCTAAATCTAAAATGGTTTGACTGATATTAATTTCGGAATTCACCAAGGAATCTGCCGTTGGCGACCACAACAATGCTTTTCCTGCTTCGGGCACTGGTAGCGTTAAATTCAGCAACTCATTACTGATTAATCCTTGTGAAACCGTCTTGCTCAATTGTGCGGAAATATCTTTTAGCGTTTCAATTTGATAATCTAATTCGACATTTAAAATGGTTAGATCAAGTGGGTTTTGTGGTTGAAAATCGGAAGTTCGCTTTATCTGCATTTGACGCATCAGGGTTAATTCTTTTCCTGATTCCGGGGCGACATTAAAGACCACGTTAGCGCCACTTAGGCTGTCTTCGTTTTCGATTACAAAACCCGTCATCATTTGTATTTCCTCTAAAAAAACGGTTAAATTTTCATCTTTGAAAATACGATGTGGAAATGGAAACTCTTTTTGAATTCCATCTGTTGTGTATATGACTTTTAGCATTTTTCCCCCTTTTAATTCCCTAATAATTTTCGCCCAGATTTGGCCAATTTAACCTGCTGATTTAATTTTGATCTCTTTTTATCCAGTAGCGCATTTGTTTCTGCATCGGATAAATTGTTGTTTAATTTTTCTAATCGAAGATCACTGAGTTCTTTATAATTTTCTAGATTTCGTTTTGCATCCCCATCCAAACGTTTGAGTACCGATTTGGCCGAAAAAGATTTCCCTGCTGTTCCCCCAGCCCCATACCGAGACCGTTGTGTGGCCAGAGCCCGTTTTAATAGATTTCTCTGCTCGGTGTCATATTGTGATTTTTGGACATATTCTTTCTTTTTTTCCAGCGCGATTTTTTGACGTTCGGCGTCTAATCGTGCTTGGATTTCTTTTTTTTCCTGTTTTCGATTTTGGTAGCCTTCGACCATACCAATCGTACTGTCGACAAACGTACCAACGTTTGATGCACCCATATTTTTCTCCTTTGATTTTTGCTATTAAAAAAGCCCCCCAAATGAGAGCATTGCTTTCTTTCTGCGGTCTTTTTATCCCCTTATATCAATCATGGGGAAGTTTAAAATTGCACGTGGGGTTTCTTGTTGTGAATCAATAACGCGGGATTTTTTTTCATCGACTTCCGCTTGTTTTAATAAGAATGTCGCCAGCGTTGTATTTTCCGTGAGAGGCAAACAAAACTCACTGGCCAACCGTGAAACCAATGCTTGTCGAAAGAAGGGCGGAAAATCTGTTTCAGGAATATCCGTTAGATACGTGATATAAATATCGTCTGCTGTCGTTAAGAGTTGCGTGGCCTTTATTTGATAATCGAGACCTGTTGATTTTTTGTTTACGCCCGCAGATAGCACACGCAAGCAATCGTTTGGCAATTGGAAAGCATAGGCAAAATCCGCTTTTGGATCTGTTGCCAACTTTGCCAATCGCTCTGTCTTAATTGCAAATGTCCATGGAAAGCAAGACAGCATATTTTGCTTTATGGATTCATAGAGTGCGCTCGCGATTTTAGATTCTGCGGTTTTGGCTTCGAAAGAATGTATTGGAGATGCCCCTATTTTAAGAAGCGCTTGAGAGCACAAATCGAGTGATGAAAAAGCCATTTAAAATCCTTTTATAGTTCTATATATAAAATCCCCGCAAAAGCGGGGATTTGGTTCCCTTTTATTGGGTCATTGTGCTGAGTGTCACACTTGAATTGCTGAGAGCACTTACAAACGCAACGGCTGTTTCCGATGCCCCTGCGCCTGCATTAATCATAATCATATCGCCAACATTTAAAATGTTATACACCGGCACGAAAAATGTAGATGCGGTTACATTTAGCAATGTATCCGTATCTTTATAATGCCATAATGTAAAGCCATTGGCGTAGGCCAATACACTTAAATTTTCTTGTTTCATATTATCTTTCCTTTTTTATTTTATGAGAAAGTAATCCTCTCGTTTCGTCTATAGAGTTTTTTTACTTCTTATTTCTTTCGTAAAAAAATCCCCCGTGCAAGGACAAGGAGGATTTGTGGGAGTAGTTGCTCAAACAGTTTACGCAGCTTCATCGCATTCGATCTTTACAACACCATTTTCTTCAATCAGGCATGACCCTTGGCTCATGCGGTTTGAAATAAAGTGTGCAGCACGTTCGCCGTGCCATGAAATGTCTGTTAGAACTTCACTGCCGACGGCGTGTCCGATCGCACTTTTGTGATACAAGAAACAATCGCGAATGTTTGTGTTTACCGGTAATCCATTATGTAAAATCCAAATCACGCCCATCCATTTCCGTGTTTCAGAACCAGATAGCCATGGATAATTTTCCCCCACATAATCTGCGCTGGAAAATTCTTGGATATTTAATAAATCGCTCCATTGTTTTACACCGATGATGCCGAATCTTTGACCATCATCTGGGGCGTCATTGCTGTTTAGCATTTCCACCGCATTCATGATTTTATCTTTGGTTAAACCAGATGTTGCGTGCGCGATTGCAGATGTTGCAGATCCCAACTTGTTTACAATTAGCTCATCTGTTTTACGTCCCAAAGCATACGCACCAGCAGACGCCACAACAAAACGTTCATCAACGTTTGTTTTAAGCTCGTCTAATGCATCTACCCAATCGCCGGCATAGAAATCTTCTAATGCGCATTCCACAGGTGTGTGGTCTAGGTTCATTACAGGTACCATACCGTGTCGCGATTTTGTTGATGCGATTCCTTTTCCGACTTTTTGAAAAGTCGTGGAAATTCCCGTGATATCTGTTTTAGAACGCACGGTCGCACGTAGTTTTGTCCCTTTTTGTTGATAAGCCAAATGGACATCGACTTCGAATTGCTTGATAAAAGCTTGGTCTATAGATGTAGACATTTTTATTAGTTCCTTTCTGTTCCTATTGGAAACCAATTCTGTTTAAATCTATTTTACGGCGTGATCTGTGTGTCCTCACGTACAATATGTACGCTGCGGTACGCGATACTGGAAATAAAAATATCTTTTAAACATGACCGTGGCAAAGCCACTTTGATTTCACTTTTTTTATTGCTTGACGTTTTTATTGTTAAATTATTTGAATTTCATTTGGCTTGTTTTAAAGAGAAAAAAACACGCTATAAAAGCGTGTTCATCGTTTAAAGGCTCGATTTTAAAGTGGAGCAGATGACCTGTTATCCGTTTTAAAAATAAAAAAAAGGCACAACGGCCCCTTTTACAAGACTCTATTATAAAGAATTTTTTCACGAGAGTCAAGTATAAATTGAATCTTTTTCAAAATAAAAAAAACACCCCACTTAAGAGGTGTTTTTTATATGACTTATCCACGCTGCCTCAAAAGAATTGCTTCTTCTAAAATAGGTGATTCTTTTCTTCTTTTAAAATCTACTCTTAAGATTTTTGGATCTTCTACGCGCTTTATACCTCGGACTTCATCTATCTCTTCTTGATAAGGATTTTCGCCGTGTTGTGTTTTTACAAAAAGGGCATTCGTGAATGTTTCAAATCGCATGACTCTATTTAGATTTTTTTGATGTTCTTCGTCATAAAGCCAATCCCATTTTTGCGATATTTTTTCGTATAGTTTCTCTTTAAGATCTGCAGAGCGATACCATTCTAGCGCCGGCTCACTCTTTATGGCACGATAATCACTTGCAAATTCGCCTGCCTTTAAATGATCTCTACCACAATCCAGTATTTTAGTCATCTGCTCTTTTAGAAACCGTTTATTTCCTTTAGAAAAAAAACCTGTTTCGGATAATAAAACGGCCTTTTCTATTAAGTTCTCGGCCTCTGCCACCTCTTGAGCTCCTACTGGTCTTTTATACATCAGCTCTTTAAGTTGATGAACATACCTTTTGAATTTTATGTTAAACATAATATTCTCCTTTTGTTTTTAACCCTACACTTATATTTGAACACCTAAAACTGAATTTGTCTTTTTTCTTTTAGACACAGACATTTGTGCATAAAAAAAACAACCCCGAAGGGTTGTTTTGAATTTTTTAAACTTAAACCATTATGCTTATTTAGGCATTTTTGTTTCTGTAAAAGTTACATGTTTACGTAATTTTTTATCATATTTACGCATTGTCATCTTACCTTTAGTATTTTCCGATTTCGGATTTTTCTTCATCGCATAATACATGCCGGTTGCTTTGTTCATCATACGAACGAAAATTGTATCTTTTTTGGCCATAACACCCCTTTTTATACTTTTTCAAATTCTTGCTGGCAGACTATATAAATGTTTCCACCGAAACGCAAGATTTTTTTACTTTTTCTTTTTTACAACTTTTTTCGTTGCTTTTTTTATCATTTTTTTAGGTTTAGGTGGTTTCTTATCTTTATTCTCCACTAATTCTACAGGCACATCCGCTTTTTTAAACATTCTTGCCAAAGCCGCGTGAATCTTTTTATTCCGGGCTTTTGGGGTCAGCGCCAATTTTTGTGGACTTTGAGAAGCTTCAATAATTTTATATAATTCCGCATAATCATCCAGACGTAAATCCCCAATTAATCCAAAAATACGTTCTTTTTCCACACCAACCGCATCAAGAACAACACGCCCTAATTGTAAGCTTGATTCAATTGTTTCTGGCATCGTTGCCGTCACGCCATGTTTTTTCAAGGCTTCGCTTTCAAAATGGTTTCGCGCACGGGCAAAGATTTTAATGTGTGGGAAGTTTTCCGCAATTGAATTAACCGTTTGTTTTACAACAGAAACTTTATCTAATGCAATGACGGCGATATTGGCCCGATCGGCACCAATCGTCCGTAAAACATCATAACGCGTCACATCACCATAATATACTGGATACCCCATGTTTCGTCCTTCAACGACGCGATCAGGTTCCATATCAATTGCCGTATACGGGATTTTTGCTTTTTCTAACATGTACGCAATGGTTTGTCCGACGCGTCCAAATCCGCCAATAATAACGTGATCAGAAACTGCCAATTCCCCATTTGGAACAGAATCCATTTTGTGTGGAAAAAGCCGGCCATTCTTTTCTAATAGCTCTGCTAATTTGCAAAGGATCGGCGTGAGTGTCATTGAAACCAAAATCACGAGCATTAAGCCTTGTCCAATTTCTGGTGGTAATATCTTAAATTTAACCAAGGCCAATTGGAATACAACCAATGCAAATTCACCCCCTTGTGCCAAGAGTAAGGCTGTTTTGAAGCTTTCTTTTGTCCGTAAATTCATAATGCCTTTTGAAATAAGAAATATTAGCACTAATTTTAAAGCAATTAATCCACTAACTGCCGCAATAATGTAGCTTGGATGTGCAATCAAAAGCCTCAAGTTTAACGTGCTTCCTAATACGACGAAGAAAAGACCCAGCAACAATGCTTTAAACGGCATAATATCTGTTTGAATTTGATGACGGTAATTACTTTCTGCTAACATCATCCCTGCGGCAAAGGCGCCTAAAGACATTGGCAGTCCAGCCGCACTGGTTGCCGCACACATCACAAGCACCAAGACGATAGAAGCCACTGTAAAAGCCTCTGGACTTTTAATCTTCGCAATCGTTTTTAAAATAAAGGGGGCAATGCGTTTTGCAAAAATGAAAACAAATCCAATCAAAATGATCGCCTCTAAAAAGGCTTGCCCGACATCAAACGATACCGAATGCCCTGAATCCGCAAGGAGCGGCAAGAACGCCAACAATGGAATTGCCATCAAATCTTGGAAAAGAAGCGTCCCTAAGGTGGCACGCCCAAATGATGTTGCGAGCTCTTCTCTTTCTGTTAACAATTGGAGGTCCATCGCCGTTGAAGATAAGGCCAAAGAAAAACCCACCAATAATGCTTGTTCCACCGTTAGCCCGATGGTTAGACCAATACTTAGGAAAATCCCGCCGACAATAAAAAACTCGGCACTGCCCAATCCCCAAAGCGCACGGCGCATTTCTTTTAATCTGGATAGCCGGAAATCCAGCCCGATAATAAAAAGTAAGAATAGAAGCCCAAATTCTCCCAACATTTCAACCGTATGGGTGTGTTGGATCAAATCAAACCCGATCGGCCCCACGATAATCCCGGCAATTAAAAACCCGAGAACGGTCCCAAGACCTAATCGACGCAAAATTGCGACACTCAGTACTGTCGCAGAAAGCACTGCAATCAAACTTAATAAACCATTCATAATATTATTCTTTCTCTCTTGGAAATTAATCCTGCCTGCGCTAATTGCCGTTTCGCGGACATCCTTCGATGTGCTTCATGCACATCTTCGTCCTAAAACAACAATGATCTCAACGCATGACCACTACGTTTTAATTTCACTTTGTTTCTTGTTTGAGGTATTTGTTTTTATTTTCTTATTTTTGGAAAATAATCCCTGTCTCCTGTTGGAAATTAGCATGGCTGAAAATAAAAATCTAGTAGAAAAAAATAAGGTTACGATTCTGATGGTTCGTGTTGTTTCTTATATAAATCAACAATGTTTTTCATCAAATAAATCACCGTTAGCGGTCCAATTCCTTTAGGGACAGGCGTAATCGCAAACGCTTTTTCTTTCACACGCTCGAAATCCACGTCTCCAACAATTTTCCCATCAATCCGGTTAATCCCGACATCAATGACAATGGCCCCTTCTTTAATAATTGTTTCCGTTATAAATTTGGGTGCCCCAGCAGCAACAATCACAATATCTGCTTTCCGTGTATATTTTGTTAAATCTGGCGTTTTAGAGTGCAAAACAGAAACGGTACAATCTTCTTTTAAGAGTAATGGCACTAACGGTTTACCAACAATGTTTGATCGACCAATAATCGCCACACTATTTCCTGTTAACTCTTTTCGAACCGATTTTATCGCCGTTAAAATACCTTGAGGGGTACATGGCAAAACGAACGGATTTCCCAGCATCACCCGCCCAATATTCTTTGGATTTAAACAATCCGCATCTTTTTCAGGCGCTACTTTTTCCAAAATAATATTTTCGTCAATATGTTTTGGAAGTGGCAATTGAACAATTATACCATCGACAGCAGAATCCCTGTTTAATTTTTCAATAATTGTGATTAAGTCTTCTTGTGAAATATCTTCACTGCATTCAATTTTATTACCTTTTATGCCAATTTCTTCTGCTTTTCTAAGCTTGTTTCTGACATAAATTTCAGAAGCCGTATTACAGCCGACTTTTACAACAACAAAAGAAGGAACGCGCTTTAGACTTTTTACATCTTTTTCGAGTTTTTCTAAGATTTCTTTGGCTAAAAAAGTGCCATCTATAATTTTTGCGCTTGTCATGCGAACGACTTTACATTAGTCTTTTGAAAAAATAAAGTAAAAAGGATTGATATGACTATTTTAGACCTTATCCAAAAAGAAACCCAGCGTCAACAAAAAGCCATTAATCTGATTGCATCCGAAAACTTTGTTTCTGATGCTGTCCTATCTGCCCAAGGTTCTGTTCTGACAAATAAATACGCCGAGGGCTATCCTTATGCGCGTTATTACCAAGGATGTGAATTTGTAGACGCCATTGAGTCCAACGCAATTGAAAAAGCCAAAAAACTCTTTGGGTGTAATTTTGCCAATGTACAACCTCATAGTGGTGCGAACGCAAACTTATCTGTTTTTCTTGCCACCGTCAAACCAGGCGACACTGTTTTAGGTATGAATTTAAAATCTGGCGGTCATTTATCCCATGGTGCAGGCCCCAACCTTTCCGGGAAATGGTTTAATGCCGTTTCTTATGATGTTAATCCGAAAACCTTCCGTTTAGATTACGACGCGATTAAAGCCTTAGCCCAAGAACATCAACCCAAATTAATTATTGCCGGTGGATCGGCCTATCCTTTCCAAATTGATTTCAAAGCCTTCCGAGACATTGCTGATTCCGTTGGCGCGACATTGCTGGCCGATATTTCACATATTGCCGGTCTTATCGCTGGTGGCGCTCACCCCTCCCCTTTTCCATATGCTCATCTTGTTTCAACAACAACGCATAAAACACTCCGTGGCCCACGTGCTGGGATGATCTTAACGAATGATGAAGCGCTTGCGAAAAAAATTAATTCTGCTGTTTTCCCAGGATCGCAAGGGGGGCCTTTAATGCATGTGATTGCCGCCAAGGCCATTGCCCTGGAAGAAGCCTTACATCCAAGTTTTAAAGATTATGCGACTCAGATCATTAAGAATGCCAAAGCTTTAGCGGCGGCTCTTATTGAAAGAGGCCTGACCTTAAGTGGCGGTGGCACGGAAACACATTTGATGTTGGTTGATTTACGCCCCTTGGGACTTACAGGCGACATTGTGGCCGACACTCTCGAAAAAGCCGGTATTGTCTGTAATAAGAATGGCATTCCTTTTGATGATGCCCCGCCGACCCGTCCTTCTGGGATTCGCCTCGGCACACCTGCGATGACCACCCGCGGTTATACTGAAGAAGATTTCAAAAAAGTGGGCAACATGATTGCGGATGTGATTTTTGACCTAAAGGAAAATGCTTAAGATGAAAAAAATTACAATCTACACGGATGGCGCATGTAGTGGCAATCCTGGCAAAGGTGGCTGGGGTGCGGTTCTTTTATACGGCGAACATCAAAAAGATCTTTCTGGTTATGCCGCACACACCACCAATAATCAAATGGAACTCACCGCCGTCATTGAATCGCTTAAAACCCTCAAAGAAAAATGCACTGTCGCCCTGTATACCGATAGCACTTATGTTAAAGATGGTATGACCAAATGGATTTTTAATTGGGAGAAAAATAATTGGCGTACGGCGAATAAAAAACCCGTTAAAAACAAAGAACTTTGGCAGGCTTTACAAGAACAAGTTAATCGCCATGATATTGAGTGGCACTGGGTTAAAGGCCACAGTGGCGATCAATGGAACGAGCATGTGGATAACCTTGCCACTGGCGAAATTGAAAAACACCGCAGCCTTTAATTTTTATAGCTGACCGCGGAACCACGTGCGTTGGCGTTTGGCATATTGCCGGGTGCGGATGGTAATTAATTCTTTGGCTTCATCCATTGTCATTTTTTCATCCAATAAATCCAAGATTTCAGACACGCCGATACTTTCCAAGACAGGTGCTGTTTCTGGGTAATTTTTTGCTTTGAGTTTTTTCACTTCCTCAATTGCGCCATTTTCAAACATCCAAGTCACGCGTTGTTCAATCCGTTCCCAGAGTTCTTTAACGGGTCGCTCTATCAATTCAAATTCAACATCGAGATCGATGACTTTTTGTTTTGGTAAGCTTTGAAAATACGACAGTGGTCGTTTCGTCGAATCAAACACCGCCAAGCCACGTAAAATGTGCTGTGTATCGGTTGGTGATAAACGCGTCGCCAGTTCTGGGTCTTTGCGGGAAAGCTCTTCATGGAGATCTTGGACAGGACGCTCTTTGGCTTTGGCGTTTAAGGCTTCCACCACACAGGCATTTACATTTGGAATTGGGGACAATCCTTTCATAAGCGCATTGATATATAGCCCCGTTCCGCCCACAAAAATCGGCGTTTTTCCCATAGATTCCATTTCCGGCAAGATTTGCGCAACAGCGCGGGCATACGCCATTGCGTCATATTTTTCCGTACCGTCTAAAATTTCATATAAATAATGTGGAATCTCTTTTTTTTCAGATTCCAATGGGCACGCGGCCAAAATAGGAACATCTTTATAGAGCTGTCGGCTGTCGCAATTTATAATCACGCCGTTTTGTGCTTTGGCGATTTCCAATGCACGAGATGATTTCCCGGATGCGGTTGCGCCCGCGAGGATCAAAGCCTTCATAATTGCAATGCCCCTTGGCGAATCACTTTGAATGGCTCGGTTGTAAAATCAACAATGGTTGACGGCGTCCCTTTTACAAAAGCATCCCCTTCGATCATTAGGTCGGCCTGTATTTTGATTTCATCAAACCGGTTTGGCGCCGGTTCGCCAGAGATATTCGCACTGGTCGAAATAAGGGGAAAATCAATTTTATCTAATAACGCCAACACAAAGGGGTGATTTGGAATGCGGACACAGATTTTACCATCCAAAATAGCCTGATCCACAAGTCCGTGATTTTTTTTCGCCTTTAAAAGCGCGGTTAAATTTCCTGGCCAAAAGGCGCCCATTTTCTTTTTTGCACTATTTGTTATCTCGACCAGCTCTTTTATCTTATCGATTCGCGCACAAACGGACGAAGTTTTGTCCAAAGATCGGTTTTTTAAAGCATATAATTTGCGAATCGCGTCGGGATTCGTGGCATCGCATCCGATTCCATAGACGGTATCGGTCGGGTAAATGATGACTCCGCCGGATTTTAATATTGCAATTGCTTTTTCTAGATCGTCCATAAAAACCGACTTTACCGCAGCCTGTTTTGAAAATCTAGCAAAAAAAATTGACCTATATACAATCATATTTAAGATTTTGTCAAGTTTATGTTTTTTTAAAAAAGTTCTTTACATTTCCTAACGAATCTGGCATGGTTTTTTTTGGCGTGCTCGTTACGTTATTTATCTTCTTATATAATTTTCATCTTATGTACACCTGTCTATATAAATATACCCACATATTGTAATACGGCGCTCTTTACTTTTTTTCAGGGTGTTTCTTGACTATCTTTCGGTTATAAAAACAAGGAGGGAGCGTGACAGCACGAGGTCTAATTGCCTTTCCCCTCTCCCGCTCCCTGCAAAATGCAAAGGAGCATCTTATGCGAAAAATATCTAACAAATTAATCTTCTTTCTATCTATGATTGCTGTAACGTTTATGGCTTGTAATAAAGATGGTAGTCTTACGGAATTTACAGTAACTGAACCAGAGGATGAGTCAATAAAAACAACACTCGTTTATAATACATTGGTTTCCCCTGGCGATGTTATGTCTGATGTTTATAATGCCACTGTCGATTTTACTGATAATGACACTTTGGTTGTTACTTTTGATCCAGCAGAAGGTGCCTACCTTACTGAATCTATGGCTGATGTTGATCTGGTATATCCTAAATCTAACTTTGATAATAATTTTACGGCCCCTAAGGGAACTTTAATTTTAGATCCAACAACACGCGTTTATTTAAATAGTTTAGAAGTTGAATCAACAGAAGGACTTCCTTTTGGAAATCCAGATGATAATTATAATTTCCGAGGCGGTATTCGTGCCACAAGCATTCTTTCTGCTAAAGAAGAACAAGCTTTACTGACAGAAGGTGTCGGTGTTTCGATTGCTGATCCGGCAACGACTCAAATGTTATTTAACGACCTTACAGAAGCAGGCGATATTAAATACTATAAAACGACTTATTTTGATAACCAACCTTATACTATTGTGAAACCTGCTGAAGCCGCACGTTTTACTTCACTAACTAGCGGTAACGTGGAGTATGACCTGAAATTCAACGAAACAGGCGTTTACTTCACAGGTGGCAACTGTCAGACTGGCTATGATCCAGCATCAACCGTCTTTTCTAGAGCAGCTGTCCTTAATTCTTTAAGAGCAAATGTTGATCCAATTCTTGATAATGAACAATATCTTGATATTAATGGTGCCAATATTACAGCCTTAGTTCAAAATACAAAATAAGACTGAGAAATAAAAAAAATATCCCAGCTTTTAAGCTGGGATATTTTTTTGTCTATTACACAATTAATTTATGAACTGCTCTTTCCAACCAATTACACTTCCTCCGTTTGGACAGATTATAAAACTATTAGTATTATAAAAACTTGTTGCGCCATCAGCATCTTTAGCGCGAATCTTAATTGTTCCATAGGTAACCGTCACCCCTGTTGGTGCCGTCGCTGCATTATAGACAACCGCCGATGTTGAACAGGTATAACTATCCGTTGCCGTTCCTGGCACAAAATAATGTAATTCAAAATTTGATTGATCTGCATTGTGGCAATAATAATGATATACGTTAGCGGTCCCAACAGGAGAAGTAAAATCGTTTGGATCAATTGGAACTCCCCAGCGTAATACAGCCCCATCTTCTGTCATTGGAGTCATTGATTCAGAAGAACATGTTACGGTCGGTGGGGCCGGCATGTCACATTTTAACTGCCCTCCACTGATATAATAGGCAAACATGCCATCTGGACAACTTATGTTCGCATCACTTACCTGACAAAAACGACAGCTTTTTGTGGCATCTCCGCCGACCGTTTTCCCTGCTTCGACATAACCATCCCCACAACTTGTGCTTACAGCGGTTGGTTGATAATAACTGGATAAATATGGGTTGCTTGTGAACGGCTCACCCGTGGCCGCCGGGATATCGTTGCTCGCGCAATTCCGGTCGACACATGCCCCCCATCCGGTTGTCGTGTTGTTATTCCATGTCATTATTTTATCCCATACCAATCCGGGACTCGGACATTCCGCTTGCGTTGGCGTTTCATATGCATAATTTGATGTTGCATAACCCGATTTATAGAAACAATCTGCATCTTCTGCTGCTGTATCCCCATTACATTCAGCGCGCAATTGGCTCAGCGTTCTGTTCGAAAACCGATGTGGTTGGGCTTTACTTGCCTCGGCGCAATTTGGCTTTAGTCCTGAGCCCCCTGCTGTGGATTCCAACAAGTATCCAGAAGAACCATTATTATATAAACTTTGTGCACTTGCACACCAGTTTATCGAACACGTTGTTGGCCAGCCGGCAGCATCATCGGTCCATTCTCTGTAATAATAATGCCCCGTTGTTGGACAGTTTTCTGTTGTTGGGACGGTTGCACAAGCTGCACAATCATACCGTGAATACGCATATCCGGTTGCCCCTCGGTACGCATTCCATGTTGCGGTTAGCCTTCTTGTTCCATAAGACCAGACACTATAGGATGGAATCCAAAGGCTTGCTTCCCCAGTTGGCGATTCCACCAAGAAACGTTCATCGTCTGTTCCCGAACCTGGACTACTGAATCCACTGGCCCAATTAATATTTATACAGCCGCTCCAACCCGTTGCATCAGCCCATACACGCTCTAAAAATGGAATTGTGCATCCTGTGTCATCTGGTGATGTTGCATCGGTATTCGGACAATCACTGTTTCCGGTACAATTATATTGTATAAAACTCCCCCCACTATTATACACATCCCAGGTTGCGCTCCCTTTATATGTATCCCAAATGGTATAATTCGGACGCCATAGTTTCGCACAACTGCCATCATCGACAAAAAATCTTTGATTCGCGCTTGTTGGTGCGTCACCTGCATTACACCACGTGATAGTAGAACATCCAGACCATCCGCCTGCGTTTGTCCAAGTCCGATCAATAGATATCAACGGACATCCCGTATGGTCCTTTAGGTCTGCGTCATCCGTTGGGCAATTTTCATCACCGCTGCAATTATACAAAGAATACGTGTTATATCCGGATGCTTTTCTGAACGAATTCCATGTTCGTATCAGCTTCCCTGTATTCCAGGTCGTATATGGCGGAATCCATAAACTTGCTTCCCCGGCTGGAGATTCAACCAAAAATCTTTCATCGTCTACAGCCAAAGGATCGGATGCTGTTGCAGGTGAAACATTTTCAAAACCCGCAGACCAATCAATATTTGTACACCCTGTTGTCCACACGCCACTTGCCGCATCCCATTTGTTATATGTGAAACCAATTGCCGTACAATCTGTTCTGTCTTCATCTATGCCTTCGGCGTCTGTACACGTGCCTCCATTACAATATGTTTCCATTCTATCTATGTTGCCGGATTGCGCTTTCCACAATGCATAGGTTGGGCGATAGTATCGCATACAGGCGCCTGCATCTCCATCTGTGCTTGCTACGCGGATATATCCGGCCGGTTTTGTGGCTTCTTCCCCGCTGCATTCCCTGATTTCATGTGTACATCCGGTCCACCCTACTGCGTTGTCCCAGTTGCGTTCTAAGAAACCTAACGTACACCCTGTATTATCTGTTGATATGTTTTCGTTGTCTTGACACTCATCCGCACTTGAGTTGGCATCACAGTACGCCTCCATTTCTGCAAGATTCCCATCACTCCATGCATTATACGTTTTATTCTTCCAAGAACGTATTAATCTATCAAAATAACTACCACCGATCCAGAGTTTATAGCTTGGGCGATAGTAACGAACGCATGCACCGTCTGTTTTATGGAAATAATGCGCAGGCTTCGTTGCTTCTTCAGATGGTGTTGTACATTTATTGATTACATGCTCACACGTATTTGCCCCATCTGAGTCTAACCAACCTGTTGCATCTTCCCACCTGCGGTATTTAAAAGTTAAGCAACCTGTGTTGTCTATTTCAAATGCATAACCCGACAATCCATCATCATAATCCGTCGGACAGTTAGTATCCGAACTACAATTATATGGCGCAAATGTATTATTATTTGCGTTGTGCGCCTCCCACGTTGCCGTTGTTGCGTACGTTTCGGCTATCCATGTCGTATAATCCGGACGCCACAATTTTCCACAAGCCCCATCATCGACTAAAAATCTTTTATCTTCGTCGCTTGGACTTGGAGGAGCCCCACACCATGTCACAGATGTACAATCACTCCACCCGCCATCGTCATTCCAGTTTCGATATCTGGACGTTAATAAACATTCATTATTATCTGTTTCTTTTCCGAAATCTACTGGGCAATTGTCTTTATCACATGGATGTGGTTTAAATGCAGTCTGATCCGCCTTATACGCATTCCATGTTCCGGTGTCCTTGTAGTCTTTCCAAACACTATGGCCCGGGCGCCATAATTTTGCGCATCCGCCATCGCTCACCAAAAGTCGATCGTTTGATCCCGTTGGATCCGTCGCGGTAACATTACACCATTTTACAGTACACGTATCTGGCCACACATCATTTGTCCATGTTCTTTCCTGTAAGGAAGAATGCGGACAGCCATCACTCGTTTTTTCGGCTGCGTTTTTACATTCCGTTACGCCAGGATTATCGTCACAGTATTTTTCTATTTTAGGAATTTCTCCTACATCCCATGCCCCTTGAGGGCCACCGCTCCACAAATCCCACGTCGGACGATAATATCGGATACATTCCGGATCTATTTTTGTATCTTTAATACGGAAAAAGTTTGTTTGTGGTGTTTCAAAAGCACATTTCCCGATCTCTGTATCGCATGTGGCGGGCCAACCAATCGTTTTTTCTAGCCATGTCCGACGCGTGAAAGATAGTGTGCATCCTAATGCCGTTTCTGTTTGCGCGTCTGTTGGACACGTTCCTGTACAGCTGAGAAAGTCAAAACTTTCGATGTCCGTTGTATTATCAAAACTTTCCCATGTTGGTTTCGTTCTTAATCCATCCCATGTTCCATAATCTGGCAACCAAATATCTGCACATAATTCAGATTCAACCGTTCTCTGTGTCACAAATAGCTGGCTAAGATTTTCTGCTGGCGCATTATTTCCCGAACAGAAATTAAGCTCTTTTTCTCCCCAACCGCCTGTTAGCGCCGTGCCATCCCAGACTTGTTTTATTGGCTTGCCCGCTTGTACTGTTTGCAGACTCCATTCTGGGTCTGTTGTTTCTAAACACACCGCGTCTGTTTTGCATTTTTCATATAAACATGTTTGGAACAGAATATTCCCAGAACAGGTACTTGAAGGACAATGGGCTGCTTTACACGTATTCCATATTTCTACACTTGAACGTACGGGTTTCAAGCAGGTCCCAACCACACGGGCTGTCCATGGATAATTTGTTAAAGCTGGATCGTCTGTTTTTGTTGCATCATCACACCAATTAAATCCACAATCGAGCCATCCCCGACCATCGACGCCCCCTTCCCAATTTGAAATTTGATCCCCCGATGAACAGATCGCACTTGTTTCGACCGCGTTACTAAATGGACATTCTGCACTGCCAATACATGCTTCATACAAACACGTTTGAAAAGCATCTGTTTTGCAATCGCCCCCAGGACAATTGCTTGTTGTTTTGCACGTCCCCCAATTTTCAAAAGAAGCTTGAGTTTTTTTAAGACACCAATTTACCTCGTCACGTTTTGCCGTCCATGGATAAAACGCCGCTTTTTTCGGATACATCGTATCTGCCAAACCTTCCCCATCACACCAGTTCGGTCTGATTTTCCACCCGACAGTATCTGATTCCCAAATGACCTTGAACCCCGTATTAAAGACTATTTCACCACCATCCTGCAAATAGCTGTCAGCCCCTTCAACGCAGCAATTTGAAGCAACAACAACAGCCTCTTCTAAATAGATCGTTTCATCCGTACCTGGCACATCAAAGGCATACGTGTTTTTCCAGTTTTCCCAAAGACTTTCCACGTATTCAGGTTTCCACGCATATAGACACGTTTCTTCTTCATCCAAAACTTTTATATACTTACCTTGCTTTCTACCTGGCTCATCTCGACACCAATTTGTTTCACAGTCTTGCCATCCCGTTGCCGGATCCCAAGGGCTGATACTTGGTTGACCTACTGTACAAAACTCAAAATCGTTTGCTTCTGTATTTTTGACACATCCGGCATTATTTGTACATTCTGTGAAAAGACATGTTTTAAATTCTGAATTTGACATACAATCTGTTGATTCACAATACATTGATTTACATGTCTTCCACACAGATAACGTTGGTTGTACAGTGTTATAACAGGCCTCCGCACCGGATCCTTCGAGCTGTCCGGTTGTTGGGAATAACGAATCTGGCTGGATGTCATTTATGGTTGGGGTCGTGCCACACCAAATTTGTTTGCGTGTCCACCCGGTTTCATCCGCCCATGTGTAATTATGACCGTCTTCGTTGTATTCCAGGTCTTTATCCAGATAATATCCATCATCATCGAGATTCTCCCCTCTTGGATATAACCCTGATATTTGTCCATCGTGATCATGATCATTGAGATAATCTATATAATTCGTACCGTCCGTATGCCATATTATCTCTTTGTAATAATATGCAGACCAATCCGAAAATGTACTATTTTCATCCCGATATGGCGGTACTCCATTATATGGCGGGCGCCACATATAAACACAGTAATTCCCGTCACCATCTTTAAATAACATCGGGATATTCATACCTGTTCTGTCTTTGTCTTCCGACCGACAAAGATTTGGTTCACAATTGCTCCAGCCCCCAACCCAGCTTCTTTTTGTCCCCAAAGCGCAGCCTTCGGAAACGATTGAGATGTCACAATAGTTCGGTGCGTAAGCGTATTTAAGCCCGCTATAATCTGGATCTGTCCATTTCGTAACATTTGATAAATCCGCAAGGGAATATTCTGATTCTGCCACATCATCATAACACCGGTTTAATTGCCATGCCCCGGGTTGTTGTGGTTTCTCAATTATGGGGTCTCCTTCTGGATCGGTAGGGAGTGGATTTGGATCACCACTTAGTAAAGAAGAAACTTCCGACACTTTAAAAGGTTGGGGTAAACAATATAGACACGCAGTGAAAACACCGTTTGCCACGCGCCCGTTTAGCTTGGTCTGATAATTTGGCGGGCAACGTCCCTGACTTTTGGTGTCCCACGTGTTTAAGAGCTGTCCACTTTCATCTTGTGGAAAATTCGGGGTTCCACTATCGTTACACCAGTTTGGTGTTGGATCTGACCATGCGCCGTTTGACCAAGTGCGCTGCCATCCTGGTGGGCTGTTATGTGCAGACGGTGCGTCTAGACAAAACCCATCGTCATCTTTATAACATGAAATTTCCGCATACGCCCCTGGGGATGTTTTCCACTCTTGACACTGATTCCCTTTTTCGCATGCTGTATAATGTTCAAACGTTGACGTTTGATCGTATTGTCCCGATTTTGTTGTGGTTTGCACTGAGAAATATTCTATTTCTATTTTATCTGGCGGTAGTTTCCACACGTAATTTCTTTCTTTTGGCCCTGGTTCTTCAAAATCTTCTGGTGGAATCCAACAATAAAAACACTCCCCTTCATGTGTGTAAAGGCTTGTTCTTAAAATATCAATATAACCGGCTTTACAGTCCTGTCCATCGGCCGTTCGTCTTTCTGAATAAGTAGGGGTCAGCTGTTGATTATTCTCAGGCAAATTATCACAAACTCTTTTTTTACACGCTTGTAATTGTTGACCTTTTGCTGTCCGCGGTCTGTAATACCCCGAAGGACAGCCAAATGTATATTTTTTACCATTATAATCATATAAAGTAGGGATTTTTGTCGTATCTTTATTTAAAACCTGTAAATCCGTGTCCTGATCATACGGATCCATACACCCTGGTGATTTCCCCTGATACTCATACCATGCCCAGGTTGTATTGCTGAGAGAACCACATATATTGGTGTCATTGATATCGTCCGTATCACAAAAAAATCTTTTTTCTCCACTTCCGTCTTCCCCAAATTCCCCAGAACCTGTGAAAACACATTGTAATTCATATTCTTTTTTATCATTTTCTTGAAGCGTACAACTATCCCCTGAAACGCCTCCTTGATACTGAGCCCCATTGTGATCACATGATTCAATCGAAATCAATCCTTCTGTATCGCGAATCGTTGCACTAAAACATCCTGTGTCCCCCCTTTTGAACTGTTTTTTCACTTTTAGAGGATAACAATTTACACAATGCCATTTATTTGCGTTTGATTCCCAATAAATTGTCTTGTAATCAGAGCAATTTTGCCCCCCATTACAATCCTTAATCCAGCCGCACCCTTCTTCTGTATCACATTCGTACGCGCAATTAGGTCCAGCACACAAGTTTTCTGGAATAGTTGACGGATCTGGGAAACACGTGTCATCACACGTCCCGCTTTGATTAATTTCACATGCACCACACGGATAGCCGGCGGCAGATCCCCCCAAACGAACCGTTTCCCAATCTTGGGTCGTATCATTAAACACAAGATCTTCACAATCTTTTCCGGTAAATTTTTCATTATACATACACACATATTTACTGCCGTTCCACCCCAACGTTTCATTCGCCTGACAAACGACTGACACTTTTCGTTTACATTCCCACGCCAGTGCCTCATAATTAAATGTTGCACGCTCATCCGATGAACATGTTATTTTCTTTCCTAGATTTGGAATACAGTTTCCTTTTGAATCTTCAATGGTATCGCCGAAACATTTTTTAAAGTTGTCGAATGGCCGGCATCCCCATGTTTGCGTTTCGCCATCAAAAACCTTAATGTCTGATTCTTTGCTACATTTCAACGCTTCCCACTCAGAACTTTCTGCAATTGCCTCCACTTCCGAAGGGGTATGATGTGAGAAGTAGACGATTTGATGTTTCCGAAGGCTGTTGGCCCCGATAAGCTGTTCTGGGATTGAAACGGTTTCTGTCATTGTTTGTGGATTTAAAACAACGTACTTATCATCCTCCCCTTTGAACAATAAACCTAAATTAGGCAAACCACCAGACATTTTCTTAATATAATCCAATGCCGTACTTTGCGACATGTCCTTAGGTAAGTCCGTTCGCGTGATAAAATAGTGATCTGATAGATAATTGGACTCTTCACCACTTCCCTCCTGCCCATAACAATCAGGAGATATTTGGCCGTCCTGCATGCAAAACTTTGTTGTGATGACATCTTTAGATTTTGCACAAGGCGCCGTTTTTTCAAATTCATACCCGTTTTCACGTAGGTTTTTTGAATTGTCATCTAGGGCTTTTTTCTGCTCGTTAATTACGCACATAATTAGCGTTTTTGTTCGTACAGATTCAGGTAAAAAATCATGCCCTATATTTAAGGCAGGGCTGGACAGATAATGATATCCGCCCATAAATGTCGACAAAAGCATTAACAAGAATATCTGCATTTATGTTTATTTCTTGCTGTTTCTTCGTTCCAGTAAAATCGACTTATTTGTTTGAAGCTCTGGTGGCACAATCAGTTTTTCGTTTTCTTCGATTTCTGGTGTGCAATGACATGATCTGAAACATGAGCATCCTGTGACCATGATTAAAGGTAAAATTAAAATAAAATAGCGCATTTCTGATCTCCTTTTCTCTCTACTTCGAGATTAAAGATCTTCTGTGTGTGAATCAAGCGATTTTTAGGTCATATAGACATTTGGTGCGCAGGAGAAAATGGATCATGCCTTTTTATCTAAATTAAAAGCCTTTAATCTGGCTTTAGAATCGCATGCGCAACCCTAAATTCAACTGTGAGTCAGAGATTAATCCTTTGCTTTTTACTTCATCCATGAAGGAAGATTTAAATGTATCATATTGTAAAAAAGACTCAAAGTTTTTATTAAATGTATAACGCATCCCGAAAGATAATTTTACCATCATATTTGTTTCTGATTCTTCGATAAACGGAAATGTGATGGCACCGGTATGTTGAATATTTTCTAATCGATAGCCAATTTCTCCAACCCCAAGTCCAAGCCCTAAAAAAGGCGAAAATTTTTCTTCTGGTTTAAAGTCGTAATACAAAGAAACAAAGGTCACTTGAAAATTTGCCGTACTATCTGCCGTCACATTTGTTAGATTTGTGGCTCCGGTTGAAATATAATCCATCGTTATATTATTTTTTTCTGTTTCTTGCATTGTATGACTTAATTCTAAGCGCATCTCTTTTTGAATATCAAAATGAAAAGAAACGGTTCCGGAAACCCCCTCCTCATTAGCCAGTCCCATGACATCTGTTGAGACAGACAGAAAAGCGGCAGAAGCGGAAAAAGATATTAAATATAAACAGACAAATAGAAAACGCATATGAACCTCTTTGTTTTAGGGTTATGCACTTTTTAACAAACCCACAGACAAAAGTCCAATATAAATTGAAAATCCGGAAAAAAACAACCGTGCACTGACTTATGAGGCTTTCTTTTTTAGTTGCATTTGATAAAGCTTTGCATAATAGCCATTCTTTTTCAACAGCGCCTCATGTGTGCCTTCTTCAACAACCATACCATTATCCACAACAACAATCTTATCCGCATTGATAATCGTGGAAAGTCGATGCGCAATCACAATTGTTGTCCGATTTTTCATCAATGTTTGTAATGCTTTTTGCACAATCGATTCAGACTTTGTATCCAATGCAGATGTTGCTTCGTCCAACAATAAGATTGGCGCATCTTTTAACAAAGCACGTGCGATTGAAATGCGTTGTTTTTGCCCACCGGACAAACGTCCCCCACGTTCTCCGACAGGCTGGTCGTATCCTTTTTCAAAACCTTCGATAAACTCATCTGCCGCTGCGTATTTGGCAGCCTTGATAATGTCTTTGCGACTGACTTTTCCCGTCGCCCCATAGGCAATGTTTTCTGCAATAGATCCCTCAAATAACATCGTATCTTGGGTCACATAGGCCATGTGTTTTCGCAAAGATTGCATTGTGAAATTTTTAATGTTTTGACCATTTATTTTGACCGCCCCTTCATCAACATCATAAAAACGTGGAATCAACCCTACAATCGTACTTTTTCCGCCCCCCGATGTCCCAACAAGGGCAACCGTTTGTCCGGGCTTAACCTCTAAAGACATATTTTTTATCACAGGTTTATCGGCCTCGTATCCAAATGTGACATTTTCAAATGTCAGTCCCAATTTTTTACCTGCTAAAACTTTCGCATTTTTTTTGTCTTGAATTTTTGATTTTTCATCCAAAATAGAAAATAATCTTTCTGTGTTTTTCATCGCGGCTTGCATTTGTACAAATGTGCCTGAAATTGATTTCAATGGGCGATAAGACCCGAATAAGGCGGACAAAAAGGTTACAAATTGCCCCGTTGTTAGCAGTCCTGCGGTAATTTGATAGCCTCCAAGTAAGAGCGCCCCTCCCATTGCTATCCCGCCCAATGTTTCCATGGTTGGGCGCACACGAGATGCTACCCTTAAGTTCTTTTTAGATAGCCTATAAATTTGATCTAAATATTCAGTCGCTCGCTCTGTTTCTTTGCGCTCTTTTACATATATTTTAACAATTGGAATGCTTTGTAAAATTTGATGAAAATAAGTTCCAAATTCTTCTGTTTTTTCCAGTGCTTGTCCAAAAACGGAACGATAGCGCTTTCCAAATTTAGCCAAAGGCAGGGAAATAGCTGGCAATAAAACCAAGATGATTAAAGATAGCTGTGGCGCCTCATATACCATCAAGCCGACCATGAATAGGATCGTAAATATATCTTTCATAAAGCGTGTAAAAAATGATTCTAAAAAGGCCGTTGGTGCTGTTGCATCTGAACCAAAATGTGTTTGTAAGATCCCAAAGGATTTACGACCAAAAAAACTCATATCCATAGATAAGAATTTTTTAAACATTCGGATCTGAATTTCTTTTGTCGCTTTGAGACCAACAACTCCCATTAAATATGTATGCGCATAGAGAGATCCACTTTTCAAAAAGAATACGCCAATGACTTGCATTGAAATCAACCCCAATGCCTGATAATTTTGATCCATAAAGGCTTCGTCAAACAAAGGCTTTAATAAGGACAGTACGTATGCTTCCCCCCCCGATGAAATTAACATGAAAACAACTGCCAACAAAATTGTTGGAAAATAAATTTTAAGAGACAAGTGCCACAAACGTTTGAATAACGCAATGTCGTGTCGTGTAAGTGAGAATGATTTAGCCATGGCAACGAGAATAACCTTAAAAAATTTCAGAGGCAAGAAAAAAAGCCTCGAATGAGGCTCTTAATTTAATTCGCGTTGTATTCGCCGCGCTGTACAACTAGCTCTGGATGCGCACGATAAAATTCATCCACCGCATCAAACGCATTTAACATTGTACTTGTCCCACTGCTTGTTCTTCCGGCCACGCCTGCTTTACGTCCTGCGCCGGCTGTTTCCGTCACATTGACTGGAGGCAAACTGATGGATTCGCCAAATTTTGCTACTGGAATATATCCAATAGATCCAATAAGATCTCCATTTACATCTCGGCGGGCATTTTCAACTGCACAAGAAAGTTTTTTCATCATTTGTGCCCGTTGAATTGCGGTCCCGGCAAGTATACCACCACCGGTTCCGGCCACGCCTAGACCTGCTGTTTTTAAATTCTTCTGCTCTTCTTTTTGAATCGCAACCTGTCCGCCAACCACACCAGCGGCCCCACCAATGACACCACCAAGAACACCAGCCCAAATATTTGATTCGCCTTTAAGCGCCTCAGGGAAAAGCATTTCATTACATTTCACCCCATTTTGACGCATGTCTACTTTAACACGTCCACGATCATTACTTGCTTTGGCCATTATGCTATGGGCACGTTGCAAGACCACTGTATACATACAGGTTGGACGATCATAGAAACGTTGCATTTTTTCTCCACCACCGGAATTTGCATTACTCTGAGCCCCGTATACTGTCGAATCTGGTGTCGTGTCTGTTCCACTTGGATACACATCTGGCACACCATCTCCATCATGATCCATAATTTTATTATTTAGAAGACCACTATCGCCTTTATAATCATCTGTTTGACTTCCAAATTTAACTTGGTAATTAAGGAGTGCTTCCTGTGTGTAACCAAATTCTCCACCACTTAATTCACATTCTCGTTGCGCATTCGCAATTTTGATATCGAGCTCCCGTTCTAATTCACGGCGATCTGTGGCTGCCTTATTTCCATGCGCCAACAATTTCTTGCTGATAAATTCATTCCAAACCGCTTCGACACCGTCCACTGCTGGATTTTGAAGGAACTGATAGCCTGGCAATCCAACTTCCACACGTATTTCAGAGCATGTAATCATTTCTGTTTGGCAAAGCGTTCTAAAGTTATTTGCTGCAACGAAATCAACGGTTGAATCTTCATGGAGACATTTTTTATAACCATCTCCACAATGTTTTGCCATACATTGATCGACGGTGTTCACACAAGCTTCTGCCTTTAACCATTTATCTTTCGCATGGGTTTCTTGGTAATCAATCAACCCTTCACTGGCTTTACGTGCAAAATCTTGGAAGAAATAATTTAATGTCCGTGAAATCGTATTATCTGCCGTTACATTTGCTGCTGGGATCAACGGATCATAATCTTGGCACTGCGTCAAGACATCCGCTTCACAACGTGCTAAACGTTGCATTAATAACCCACGCAACCCTGTAGACAGAGCCGTCGTAGATGGATCTGTTGAATCATTTAACCAATTTCTCAAAAAGTCTTGTGTGTCAATTTCGTCATCAGCCCCAGCAGAATTTATCGCGGTATCAATCAAATCAACACACGCACTGTAATTAGCGCCCGAACACTCCGTTTTGGCGCAGGTCATAAATTTAGACTGACATTGGCCCATATCATACCCTGAATCTTGTATTTGTAATACAGCTTGATCCCACACAAACGCACAATCGGTTAACGGTACCGCAGGATCATTTGCATAATAGCATTGACAGCTGGTTAATTTATCTGAGCATGACTGCCCTCGAGAATCAGCTAACAGGGCTGCTCCATCGGCAAAAACATCTTTACATTTAAATAGACCAGATCCACAAAGATTATCGGCAGACAAACATTGTGTGATAGAATTGACACATTGTTGGTTATCTAATGTTGTTGTTGCCGCTTCGGTTGTAAAAGTCGATGTATTTGTCGCACCAGTCAATGAATCTTTGTTATCAAGAACCCCGGTAACTCCCGCGGTTCGTCCGACATTAATACGGGTACGGTTAGGACTTGTCGCCCCTTTCGCCCGTCGTGCACTCGTACCGCCGCTTCTTTCGGCGAAACTTTCTTGAGGCATCACCATGGACGCCACCAGTACAAAAATACTAAAAATCAGATATTTACGCATCTCATTCCTCAAGTTTTCTTCTCTATTCCTTGCTTATTTTATCATAATTTGCCTTCCAATAAAAGCTTTTTCTCCTTTTTCCTTGAAAAAAAATGTTTTATGTCTTAAGATGGCCTCGTTTGTTAAAAGCATTTTTGTTGTAAAGAAACCTTTCTGGTGCGGATACACCTATACCAGATACCCCGTGAAAGCACGGACAACCAAAAGGAAAGTTATGAAAATATACGAAACTACTCTCGTTTTTCGTCGCGATTTGACACCACAACAGGTTGAAGATCTTGCGAAAAAATACGAAAAACTTCTTACTGATAAAAGTGGAAAACTCCACAAAATCGAAAACTGGGGACTTGTGCCTTTAGCTTACCCGATTAAGAAAAACACAAAAGCTTATTATGTTATGCTTGAAACAGAAACAAGTACCGAATCTTTAAACGAAACACATCGTTTATTAGGCCTTGATGAATCTGTCCTACGCTTCTTGAGTGTTAAATTGGAAACGCCAAGTGACAAACCAAGCCCAATGATGAAACGTCTTAAAGAACAGGGAGTACGTAAACATGCCTAAATCACTTGTATTTCGAAAAAAATCTGACCCTTTAAATGGGAAATTGATCGATTATAAAAATATTGATCTTTTGGAAAAATATCTTTCTGTACGTGGGAAAATTCTTCCTTCACGTATTACAGGCGTTACGCCAACAAACCAACGTGCCTTAGCGCAAGCCATTAAACGTGCGCGCTATATCGGATTGCTTCCTTACGTAAAGAACAATAAATAAAAGAGGTCATTTTTATGGAAATTATTTTAATGGAAAATATTGGAAAATTAGGAAAAGTCGGAGACGTTGTCACCGTCCGCCCTGGTTACGCACGTAACTATCTTTTTCCAATGCAAAAAGCGCTTCGTGCTAGCGAAGCTAATAAAACTATTTTTGAATCAAAACGTTCAGAAATTGAAAAGAAAAATGCAGATTCTCAACAAAATGCAGATTCTCTTTCAAAAAAACTTAATGGCGTTGATTTTATCCTGACACGTCAAGCCGGCGAAACAGGACGTCTATATGGATCTGTTTCTGCACGCGATATTGCAGAACACATTAATAAGAAGTTTGGATCAACGGTTGATGCTCACGCTGTTCGTCTTAGAACACCTTTAAAAGAAATTGGGATCTTTCCTCTTGCATTGGTGCCTTATGGTGATGTTATGATTAATTTCCGCATTATCGTTGCCCAATCTGAAGACGAAGCAAAATCTCTTCTTGAAGCCGAAAAAGATGAATCTGAAAAAGCCAAAAAACGCGAAGCAGATGATGCCAAGAAAACTCTTGAAGCTGAAAAAAAAGCGGATGCCGAGGCTCCTGAAGAAGAAGCTGAAGAAGCTGCTCCTGCGATGGAAGAATCTTCTGAAAAAGACTCTTAAATCTAACTGTATTGTCAAAAGTGAAGTCATCTTCACTTTTGACTTTTAAACCTAAGTGAGAGACTTCATGAAATTAAAAACAGATAAAATAAAAAAACTCCACCATTCCTTAATCTTTTCTATGGACCTAGATGCTTTTGAAAGCAAAATGGATTCTGAATATCTTGCGCTTCAAAAAACAGTTAAAACAAAAGGCTTCCGTAAAGGAAAAACACCTCTTGCTCAAACAAAAGCCATGTATGCCGAACAAGTTCGCTATCGCGTTATTCAAAACGAAGCTGAAAAATCTTTAAAAGCTTATTATGCAGATAAAAATGTGCGTCCTGCAGCAACACCAAAAGTCGACATTAAAGAAGAGAAAAAAGCTATCTCTCTAGATGTTGAATTAGATGTTCTGCCAGACATGCCTGATTTTGATTTTTCAAAGATCAAACTTGAAAAAGAAATTACCCCTGTTGATGACGACCAAATTCAAACCAGCCTGAAAAACTTGGCTGAATCCCGTCGTACTATGGAAAAAATGACAGAAAAACGTCCTTTGAAAAAAGGAGATGTTGCTGTGATTGATTTTGAAGGCTTTTTGGATGACAAACCTTTCGAAGGCGGCAAAGGCGAACGCCATTTCTTAGAACTTGGCTCTAATCAATTTATTCCAGGATTTGAAGAAGCGCTTATTGGTAAAGAGCTTGGGAAAACAGACGTTCATGTTACTTTCCCAAAAGATTACGGTGCGAAACATTTGGCTGGCAAAGCCGTTTTGTTCAAAGTTGATGTAAAAGAAATCCGCACCAAAGTTCTGCCTGAAATCAACGATGATTTTGCAAAAGAACTAAAGCTTAAAGATCTTGCTGATTTGAAAAAAACAATTACGGAACAACTTCAAAAGCAAAATGATGATCAATCCATGCGTCTATTAAAAGATAAATTATTGGATGCTTTGACGGATAAAATCAAATTAGACCTACCACAGTCTTTGGTCGATCAAGAAGTTCATATGTTAAAAGAACAACATAAGGATATGAAAGAAAAAGACATCTTAAAACAAGCCGAACAACGTGTGAAGCTTGGCTTATTGTTAGGGGATTTAGGTAAGAAATTCGAAATTAAAATTTCTCAACAAGAAATGAAACAATCTCTTATCCAACAAGCGATGATGGCACGCCATCCGAACCCACAACAATTGTTAAAAGATTTTGATAAAAATCCAAATCAATTCTCTGGATTGTATGCCATGATTTTTGAAGATAAGGTCTTGGTACAACTTTTGGATAAAGTAACCATCACAGAGAAAACCGTTAAGTCTAAAAAGTAGACTTGACTCAATGCTTTAAATGTGGTTTTCTAAGGTGTATGAGAGGGATATGATTTTCGACATGCACCTTTTTTAGTTATGAAAGGATAGTTATAATGGCAACATTAACTCGTAAAGATATTGCACGACACGTATCAGATTCTGTTGGCTTATCTGTTTTAGATACAGATAATTTCGTCAAAGATATTTTTGATATTATTGGGCAATCTCTCGCCAATGGCGACGATATCAAAATCTCTGACTTTGGGTCTTTTGAATTGCGTAAGAAAAATCCACGTGTTGGACGCAACCCAAAAACAAAAGAGGAAGTTATGATTTCAGGAAGAACGGTTGTTTCTTTCCGCCCTTCTGAAAAACTTAAAAAAGACAGTTAGAGGAAACCGCCTATGTCTGAAAAACTTTTTAAGTCTATTGGTGAAGTCTCAAAAGAATTGGATGTGGCGACACACATTCTGCGATTTTGGGAAGAAAATTTCAAAAGCATTCGCCCAGTTCGCCGAAATGGGGGACGACGCTATTACCATACCCGTGATGTTGAGCTTTTATACAAAATCAAAGATTTACTCTATAAAAAAGGCTACACCATTAAAGGGGCTCAAAAGTTTTTACGTCAAGAAGCGTTTCAAACGACTTCCAGAGAAGATCCGTCTGACCTCCGCACAACGACTGTTGTTTCCACAAAACCAACTTATCCCGATTTACGCGGCACGCTTTCGTCGGTTTTATCTGATTTAAAAGCCTTGAAGACAATTTTAACAGAGGTTTAATGTCTGATTTAAACGGCTCTTTTTCTAACCAAATTCATCTTTACCCTTTTCGGGTTGCTTATGACGATACCGACGCCGGTGGTATCATGTACCACGGTAATTATATTACGTGGGCCGAACGCACCCGTGTTGCGCTTTGGCATTTATTTCAAGAAGACCAATCTTCGACGAATGGCCAATTTAAACAAGATTTAGAAAATGATGGTCTGTTTGTTGCACGCAAAGTCACGGCGAATTATTTAAGCCCGGCCAAGCTTTATGATATCCTGACCGTTGAAACCCAAATGACGAAATGGGGTAATTCTTCGATTACCTTTACCCATACCTTTAAACGCGGGGAAGAGATCTTGGCAACCGTTGATGTCGTTTTGGTTTATATTAACCGCTCCACTTTCCGACCTGTGCGCGTGCCAGATTACTGGAAAACACATTTCGATAAGATTGCTTCTAATTAAACTTCATAAAAATAAAAATGCGCGCGGCCGTATTTTCGGGTATCGGTTGGATTTTCCAAAGGCGCTGTTTCGCTTTCCGTTTCACAGATAAAAAGCGAGCCTTCGCTACACTTTTCTTTTAGTTTTTGGATGATCTTTTCAATTTTTTCAAAATCTTTATAGGGTGGGTCAATAAAGACGAGCGCCTTCCCATATTCCGAAAATGTTTCGGCCATAACATCGGCTTCTTTTATCTTCATTGGCAAGGCTTCTTTAAAAGAGGCTCTATTTTTTTCAATTATTTTAATCACGCTTGTTTCTTTTTCGAAAACAATGGCTTTTTTAACCACTTTGCGCGACAACGCCTCAAAACTCATCGCGGCGGATCCGGCGAATGGCTCTATGATTGTTTCAAACCCGTCCGGATATTTCGCATACAGCACCGAAAAAAGGGCTTCGCGTGCGCGTGTGGATGTTGGGCGCACCAGACTTTCTTCTGGCAGGATTAATTTTTTTCCGCGGAATGTCCCCCCTGTGATTTTTAACATTATTTAATCACTCTTCGTGTCGGATAGGCAAATTCAATTTTTTCTTTTTCAAACTGTTTTAAAATTTCAATATGAATATCGTTTATGGTTTTTAAAATATCTGCCCCTTTTTTAACATAAAAAATGAAAAGTATATTGAGGGCAAAATCTCCAAACTGATTCAAGCTTACAATCACATCGTCTTTCACGTCTGGATTATCTTTGGCCATTTTTTCCAAGATTTTTTGTATTTTTTCAATCTTTTTAATTGGGGTTTCATATACTATACCCAGATTTATTTTTATTTTTCTGGCGGTTTCTTTTGAAACATTTTCAACCATAGACCCCGTAAATTGAGAATTTGGAATGGTCACGATTGTCCCATCTAATGTTTTGAGTTGTGTGCTGCGCAATCCAATTTCTTCGATCGTTCCATCATATGCCCCAATGCGCACACGGTCTTTAATCTTGAATGTTTTATCTGTAAAAACCGTTACGCCCCCGAAAATATTTGAAATATAGTCCTTCGATGCCATCGCGAAGGCTAATCCACCTAGCCCCAATCCGGCTAATAAACTGGTTACGTTATACCCCGCGTGGTTAATCATCATAATAACAGCAATCGTCCAAATGAAAAAATGTAAGGCTTTTCGAAGAACAGGAACGACCTGCATGCTTGAGGCTGATACTTTTTCTGTTGAAAAATATTCTTCGGTCAAAGCGTTTATTAATCCTGATACCCCCTGCGCAACAATAAATGTCATTAAAATAAAAATGATTTGATCTGCCCAAAAAGTAATCGCCTGTGGCAATACAAGTTGGGACAGCCCCAGTTCAAACCCCATTAACATCACGATCGAGGCAAATGGATTTTCGAGTCTTTCAACAATAATATCATCCAAACGGGTTTCGCTTTTCTGTGCCAATCGTAACAGTATGTTTTTGGCAAACCATGTAATTGATCTTGCCAAAAAAAGGCCAATAAAAATCAAGCCAAATGCAATCGCGTAATTTTGAACTGTATTGCCAAAATAAATTGTTGAAAGTATGTTCATCGTGTCCCTTTTTATTTTCTTTGTGTAGCTTATCTCTTTGTGTATGGATTTTCAAGAATCTATTTGTCAGTCTTGGATTGCTGTGCTAGGATCCCCCGCATGGCAGAGAAATTTTTCCTTATTGATGGGTATTCATTTATCTTTCGGGCATTCTATGGAATCCCGCTGATGTTTCGGAGTGACGGCACCCCGGTCAATGCCATCTTTGGATTTTGCACGATGCTCCTTCGATTGATTGAACAAAAGAAACATGGTCGTTACGCCGTTATTTTAGATGCCCCGGGAAAAACGTTTCGGAATGATTTATATTCTGCGTATAAAGAAAATCGTAGCGCCCCACCCGATGAAATGATTCCACAATTTGATATTTTACGAGATACTATAAAAGCGTTTGGTCTGCCCCTTTTAGAAAAAGAGGGCTTTGAGGCCGACGACCTTATCGCAACCTATGCCGCCCAAGCAAAAGCGGCGGGGCACACCTTGGAAATTGTATCTTCCGATAAAGATTTGATGCAATTGGTGACCGATGATATTTTCATGTATGATTCGATGAAAGATAAATTTTATTATCCGAAAGATGTTGTTGAAAAAATGGGGGTTCCTCCATCACAAATTATCGACTATCAAGCCATCGTTGGCGATTCGTCTGATAACGTCCCTGGCGTCAAAGGGATTGGTCCCAAAGGCGCAGCCGCCTTACTAACGGAATATGGCACGTTGGATGGTATTTATGAAAATGTCGAAAAGATCACTCAGAAGGGCATCAAGGAAAAACTGATCCAATACAAGGACACCGCTTATCTTTCTAAAAAACTTGTAACGCTTGATCAAAATGTGCCGGACATCCCCTCGCTTGAAGACATAAAGCCGGCTGAAATCAATCTGGACAGCCTTCAAACCTTTTTCGAAATCCAAGAGTTTAAACGTTTAATGCCACGCTTAAAATTACTCGGACAAAATGGGGATTCTGTCGTCCCTCCTCTGACATTTTTAAAAACAGAGGCCCAACAAGAGCGGTTTTTACGCCAAATTTTTGATTCTGGTGAAGTCGCTTTTTTAATCAATGATGTCGCCATTGGGTTGGCTGTTTCAAATGCCATTGGTGTTTTTCCTCTGAAAGCGACAACAACAGATTTATTTGCCGAGCCGTCTGAAAACACCCTGCCCCCAATGTTGAAAGACTTATTGGAAAATGGGTTAATAAAAAAAATCGTTTGGGATTTAAAAGATATCTTAAAAGAATTTCCAAACGCCAAAAAAATGACTTGTCTGCAAACCATGGCGTATGATCTTTTTGGATCTGAAAAAAATAATTTAAAAGATTTATCTGCGCACTTTAATATCGAACTTCCGCCCTTATTCCAATCCGCTTATGACAAGGATGGCTATGAGGCTTTTCAAATCTGGGCCATTTATAAACATTTATTGCCTTTAATGCGAGAAGATATAGAGGCCAAAAAATTATACGATGATATTGATTTTCCTTTGATCCCGGTATTAACTGAAATGGAGCAAAATGGAATCACGCTCGATGTTCCTTTGCTCGATACCATTGAGGCCGATTTAACGGGCAAAATTTCGGCCTTGGAAACCGATATTTTCAAGACAATCCCCGAAGATTTAAATTTAGATTCCCCAAAACAGTTAGGGACTTTCTTATTTGAAAAATTGGGACTGACTTATAAAGGACGTAAAACGGCGAGCGGGCAATATTCCACCGACAGCAGTAAGTTGAAAGATTATTTAGAGGTTCACCCCGTTATTCAACCCCTTTTAAATCGACGTGAATTAGTTAAATTACAAACGACTTATGTTCAAGGTTTGCGCGATAGTCTTTCAAATGACGGACGGATTCATACGACTTATTTGCAAAATCATGTCAACACCGGACGGCTTTCTTCCCGTAATCCTAATTTACAAAACATTCCAATTCGTACCGAAACTGGCCGCCAATTCCGTAAACTTTTTATCCCTCAAAAAGGTTGGGATTTAATTGCATCTGATTATTCTCAAATTGAACTTCGGGTGATGGCGCATTTGGCCAACGTTAAAAACCTGATTGAGGCTTTTAATAACCATCGCGATATCCATACAGAAACGGCTTCGAAAATTTTTGATATCGACAATGATTCTGTTTCCGCTTCTCAACGTCGTAAAGCAAAAATCATTAATTTTTCTATGATTTATGGCGCCAGCCCTTATGGATTGGCCGATAATTTAGAGGTCGACATCGATACGGCGAAAAGTTTTATGCAGGCATATTTTAATCTATACCCAGAGATTAAACATTATATGGCGGAAAAACAGGATGAAGCCAAAACAAAAGGTTTTGTAAAAACCTTGTTCGGACGCAAATGTCCGATTGCCTTAACTCATGGTCGGGATGCAAATTTTACAATGCGCGTTGCGGTCAATGCCCCCGTGCAAGGGACCAGTGCGGATATTATGCGATTGGCGATGATTAAGGTTTCGGATCGTTTGAAAAAAGATCAATTTGAAACAAAAATATTACTGCAAATTCATGACGAAATTATTTTGGAATCCCCTAAACATGAAACGCAAAAGGTGATTAAACTACTCCGGGAAGAAATGGAGCATATCATCCAATTATCTGTTCCCCTTAAAGTCGATACCAATGTCGGCGATAATTGGGACGAAGCCCATTAAAAAAAGAGTCATAGGGCTCTTTTTTCTTTACATATAATTCAAGGTAATCTGGTATCCTGTACCACCTGTATTCGATGATGAATATGTTCCACCTACTTCATTTCCGGTAAAGGTGATTTCACCCCCTAAAGAAACAACGTATGAATCTCCAGAAAATGATATCCCTATACTTTCCCCTTTGGATGAGCCTATCCATGGGTCGAAAGTAAGTGTATTTCCTTGACCATCTGAAAGTGTTGCCGTTGATCCTCCGACACTTAAGCGCATAGATCCTGCCCCTGCTATCGAGATTCGTCCAGGTGTACCACTAAAATCACAGACATATGTTGCCGGACAAGCTATCCCCCCTGTGCTCGCGCTAATTGATATAGTTTGCGTCCCCGCAGAAGGATCAATCGCAACACTACCGAAATCGATGTTTTGTTGATTTGTGATACTCAGTGGATTGGCTAACTCTGCTTGTGCATGTCCAGTTCCTGTTGCGGCGAAAGCGTTTGACGCCATCGTCAGGCTTAATACAAATAAAGATGCTTTGAATATATTCATTTTTTAAATCTCCTTGAGTGTATGTACGACTGTATCATATTTTGGATTCCAATACAACAAAAAAGCCCCTTTCGGGGCTCTTCTGCTTAATTACATTTTGCAGATCTGGGCGACACCGCTTTCGATTGCGGCTTTGGCCACAGCCTTTCCGACAAATTCTTTCAAACGTGGATCCATTGGGGTTGGTAAAATATATTCCCGTCCATAGGACATTTCGGTTTTACCATAGCCTTTTTTGACCTCTTCTGGCACTGGTTCTTTTGCCAAAGCCGCCAAGGCCTTTACCGCCGCAACTTTCATTTCCGCATTGATTTTTGTTGCACGGACATCCAATGCACCTCGGAATAAATATGGGAAACACAAGACATTGTTCACCTGGTTTGGATAATCGGATCGACCGGTTGCCATAATGACATCATCACGCGTTGCTTTTGCGAGTTCTGGTTTAATCTCCGGATCTGGGTTGGCACAGGCAAACACAATTGGGTCACGCGCCATGGCTTTTAACATCTCTGCGGTTAATACATTTGGTTGTGATAATCCTAAGAAAACGTCTGCGCCAATAATTGCATCCGCCAAAGTTCGATCTGTGGTTTCGACCGCGTGTTTAATCTTATATTGATTCATACTTTCTGGTCGCCCAATGTACAAAACGCCTTTTGAATCACACATCCGCACATTTTCATCTTTGATCCCCATAGTTTTCATGAGCTCGATACAAGCAATCGCCGCGGCCCCTGCGCCACTGACGACAATTTTAATGTCTTCAATTTTTTTATTTACTAAATCCAACGCACTGATCAAACCTGCGGTTGTTACAATTGCCGTTCCATGTTGGTCGTCATGGAAAACTGGAATATCGACGGTTTCTTGCAAGCGTCGTTCAATTTCAAAGCATTCTGGTGCCTTGATATCTTCCAAGTTAATGCCGCCAAAAGTCCCTGATATAATTTCAACCGTTCTTACAAATTCATCCACATCAAGTGTGTCAAATTCTAAATCAATGGCGTCAACGCCCCCAAATTTTTTAAAAAGAACTGCTTTTCCTTCCATGACGGGCTTTGAAGCCAATGACCCCAGCGCCCCTAATCCTAAAATAGCCGTCCCATTACTAATTACCGCCACAAAATTTCCTTTTCCTGTGTAGCGATACGCGTTTGAAGCATGTTGCGCGATTTTTCGAACTGGTTCTGCCACCCCTGGTGAATAAGCCAAAGACAAATCTTTCTGTGTATTTAACGCTTTCGTCAGTGTAATCTCGAATTTTCCGGCTTGTCCTGATTCGTGCATTTCAAGCGATTCTTGATAAATATCTTTTTCTTTCATTTTGATTTTAGTCCTCCAGACTATTTAGGTAATGTTCAACTTCTAACGCTGCGGAGGCCCCGGTTCCGGCTGCAATCACCGCTTGTTGAAAAATATCGGCTGTAATATCCCCCGCCACAAAAATACCTTTTTTATTTGTGGCCGTACTGATACCTTTTGTTGTCACAAATCCCCATTGGTTTAACCCAATGAAATCTTTTATAAATTCTGTATTTGGAATCACGCCAATGGCGACAAATAATCCGTCGGTTTCCACTGTAGAAACGTCTTTTGTTACGTTGTTTATCAGTTTAATTTCTGTTAAAAACTTATCGCCTTTGGCTTCTTTTAATTCTGTATTATATATAATTTCAACGTTTTCT
>JAFGVS010000030.1 GCA_016937865.1 Alphaproteobacteria bacterium | reverse complement strand
TTGTCTTTTAAAACACATGCGCGGCATGTGTGCTCAGACACACTCTGGCGTCCATATAGACAATATCCAAGATAATCAGAGAAACTATTTTTTCGTTTTGTGATACACGATATTTGTCTGCGGTTTCGCACGCGCCAAATCAGAACTGTGTTTGGCATATTCAAATAATTTCTTCGCATCTATCGCAGAATCTGGATAGCTGGCGGCCCCAATATGTAAAATCGGCATGGAAAGATCCGTCCGAAAATGCGTATGTTCCTCAACCGTCGTCAGAACTTCTTCAATAAAAGAATGCGTGTCTTCCTGTGTATAACTGTTATGCAAAACAAAGGCAAAAGCATCTCCACCAACACGCGAAAACAAAGCATCCCCCGGCAAAGCTTCCAGCATCGCTTTGGCAAACCGCTTTAACAATAAATCCCCATGTGTCAAACCATAGGTTTGATTAAAGTGACTCATTTGATACAAGTCCATATAAAAAACAGTCAAAGACTCATGGCGTTTTTTTGCCAAATCTAAACTATGGGTCATTTTTTCAATAAAAAGAGGCGTCGTCTGTAAATCCGTCAAAGGATCAAATCGCTCATGTGGTTTAAAATCCATCGCATATGATAGGTGATCTTTCGTATGATAAAATCCAATAAAATAGGCAAAACTATCCTTGGGATAATCTACACCAAAAAAATAAGCCGGCATATTAATTAAATGTCCGTCATCTTTACGGTGTGTCAAATTACCTTCCCATTGCGCATTCGCCAATAAATCTTTAAAGAAACGGCGAAATTGATCCTGAGACTTTCCTTCTTCAAATAACATCGAAAAAGGCTGATTATTCAAAGTATCTTCACGCAAGCCCAACATTTGAAAAAACGCGCGATTCGCGGAACGGATCCGTCCAACACTATCCAACAAAACCATAGGTTGGTGTGCAACCTCAAACACGGCCGATGTCAAATGCGGCAAAACCCCCTCATCCAACGGAAGAGAGCATGGAAAAGTATGTTTTTTATAGACATGTTTCGGCATACCCCCTAGTCTATAGGAAAACATAATTGGATTCAAGCGAGAATAAAAAAAGGATTTCAGATGATCATTCCAACAAAAAAATGAAAACCTCGAACTAGAGATTATAACGAAATGGATTATGTAAGATGGAAGACGTGATTTAAAAACGATCGACGAAAAAATGATATCCGGGGGATGTCATTTTAAGACAACTGGTATATATGGTCCATCGAATGCTGTTTGAAAAATCGCGTATATCTGTCGACAAAAATACATTCAGGAAATGTGTTTTTAGACAGACCGCCACAGAATGCGTCTCCAAAAGAAACAAGGAAACATTAATATGAAGTTGATTGTGCAAACCTGCATCCAACCTTTTGAAATTGCACTTATTGATACAAATGAAGTAATAGCACAAGCCGAAGTAAATTTTCCAGTTGCGGCAGACTTATTCATTCAATTAGAAAAAATAATAGATAAATCCGGCATCAAAAAAAATGAAATTGAAGAAATCGGCTTTGTATGTGGCCCAGGATCATTCACAGGATTACGAACAGGATACGCTTTCGCACAAGCACTATCCCGCGCTTTGGATATTCCATTAAAAGGCATTGGTGTTTTTGAAATTTATGCCAAAACACATCCAAAAGAAAATATGATTGTCGCTTTCAAGCGAACAAAAACAGATGCTTTCGTGGCCCAAATAACTTCTGGAAAAATTAACTTTTTTGAAACCCCTATGACATTTGTAGATATAACAAAATTGGTTGATAATTTTCCAAATAGTCTTATCTATAGTAATATATTTATAGAGAATAAAAAGGTTAAAAGCAAAAAAATAAATATTTTAGAAACGGCTGCCACTTTACAAAATATTAAAAATGCAACCTTTAAACTAATTTATGGGAACACATGTTATGTTAAAACCATATATTAAGCGTTTAACACAGGCCGATTTTATGGCTATTGTGGGATTAGACACCATCTGTTTTCCAGAAAGCCCTGGAGAGTTGACGATTTTTCGTCTCTATCTGACGTAGGCGGATTTGGCTTTATTGTAGAACAAGAAGGCCTCCCTATGGCATTCTTATTTGCTCAAAGAATAGCAGATGAAATTGAAATTCTCCGCATTGGTGTTCTTCCCTCTTTGCGCAGACATGGATATGCAGGCGCCCTCATTATAGCACTTGAAAAAAGCAGCAAGCCTTCCGATAAAATATTTTTAGAGGTACGTGAAAGTAATGACGAGGCAATCTCTCTTTACATAAAACACGGCTTCACAAAAATCGCCGCCAGAGAAAAATGCTATAACAATCCCGTCGAAGACGCACACATCTATCATAAAGAAAAAAGAGTTTAAAAAATTCCTTGCCTTTATACAGGGAAGCTCTTATGATTCGAAAAGAAACAACCAATAGAAGGAGATAATTATGTATACATTTGGTTTATTTTTATTAGGATTCTTAATCCTTGTTGGATACAAATTTTACTACGGATTTGTAATCAATTGGAAAAAAGAAAAAAAAGCATCTATGTCACAACGCCTATTTATGGAAACCGTTTTACCGGCAATTTTCTTGTTTGTAGGGACATACTTTATTGCATCTCTCGCAATTCGTCCATATATGATGCAAAACCCTGAAATCTTGGAAGACACTTTCAAAGCACTTGAAAGCAAAAAGAAATCCAACCAAGAAAAAGGTGTTTTATCTTACGTCGAAGACAACAAAGAAACATTTGAAAAATATGCACCAGTTATTGGAAATGTAAAAGGGGACGTCACAATCTATGAATTCTATGATTATTCATGTGGACATTGCCGTCGCGTTGCAACAACAATAGAAGAGCTTATAAAAAATGATAAAAACGTAAAAGTGGTTCTAAAACAATATCCAATCAGCCCATTTACATTTACAGCAGCACGCGCAGTTATTGCTGCAAAAAAACAAGGCGATGTTAAAGTTGCGGCCTTTCACCATGTCATGATGCAAGAAGGTGTTATTCCTGAAAATCTTTCAAAAGATATGCCACGCGAAAAAATCGAAAGCGCATTTGAAAAACGCACAATGGATTTAGCTAAAAAAGCAGGTCTAGATGTAGCTAAATTGAAAACCGATATGGAAGATCCAACTGTAATGGAAGAATTACGTACAACACGTGAAGCCGGAACAGAATTTGGCATCGAAGGAACACCTTTCTTTATTATTGGTAAAGAAGTTTTCCCAGGCGCACTTTCATTGGCTGATTTTGAAAAAGCAGTTAAAAAAGCACGTAAATAAAATACCAAACAATAAAAAAAAAGAACGGTCCAACGACCGTTCTTTTTTTATTAAAAACAAAATTATTTTTCTTTTCCACCAAAATACTTCTCAGCAACGTTTGCCCCACCCCAAATAATCACAAGATTCCAAAACAAAAACTCAAACATTTTTCTATTCTCTTTCTTTTTCTAGATCTTTTCGCAAAAGATCTATCCATTTCATTCCTTCGCCAGTCGCAATTAAACTTGCGCCGAGAATTAAATCAAAAACAACCTTTGGTGCCAACAACGGAAACATCGGAAACTCCTTTGTTTAGGTTTCAAAAACTATAAACATGTTTACAGCTAAAAAACAATCAAAATGTTTAACTTTGTCAAAATAATCCACCTTGCTTTTTCACCAAGTTTTCGCTATACTCCATCCTAATCGGTTCTTAAAAAATGAGGAAAACTGTGTTTACAATCCCAAACATCCTAACCTATTTACGTATTCTATTGATCCCCGTTATTATGCTTTGCCTCATGTCCGGCGACCCCCTGTACAGCGAAACAATCTCAACAAGCCTTTTTATCTTTGCCGCCATTTCCGATTTTTTTGATGGCTGGCTGGCGCGCAAATTAAATCAAGGTACGGAACTCGGCCGGTTTTTAGATCCCATTGCAGACAAACTCATTGTGGTCGGGGCTTTTATCGCGCTGATTTGGGTCGGGAAAATTTATCCCGTCGATATTATTGCCGTCACCCTTATTTTATTCCGTGAAATATTAGTTTCCGGACTACGTGAATATTTAGGCAATTTTTCCGTTAAAATGCCTGTGTCTTACGTCGCCAAATGGAAAACAACAGCACAACTAGTTGCCCTACCTTTTTTAATGGCAGTCCCGCAATGGTCTGAATTATTTACAACTGGACGTGTGATCCTATGGGTAGCCGCATTGCTCACCGTATACACCGGGCTCGCTTATTTCAGAACAGCCTTAAAATATATGAAGCGATAAACCTTGATTTTTGGAAAGAAAAGAATTAACGTAAAAATATGATAAACAGAAAAAACACCTTATTTCATTTCAACCACCCCATCCTGGGGTAAATCTTGATTCACAAAAACCTTTTCCGTATACTAACCAAATAATCAAAATAATCTTGAAAAACAGAAGCAACTCAAGATACAGAAACAAAAAAGAGTGTAAGTAAAAACAAATCAATTTTGTTTTTACAATTTTAAAAAATATTTTTTATTTCAAGTGTCAAGTACCGCAGTTGGTATCAACCAATGAGGACACACAGCCCACGAAGTAAATGAAAAAATAGATTTAAAAGACACCTTTTTTGGAGGATTGAAAAATGAAACTATCTACGCAGCCCTACAAAGGCACCCGCGACTTTTTCCCAGAAGATCTCGCGATCCAAAAATTAATGTTCAATGCGATGAAAAAAATATGTGAGCGCTATGGCTACGTCGAATATGATGGTCCTTTAATTGAAAAAACAGACTTATTCCGCGCCAAATCGGGCGAAGAAATCGTAAACGAACAAACCTATACATTCACCGATAGAGGAAACAGAGACGTAACCTTGCGTCCAGAAATGACTCCAACCGTTGCCCGCATGATTGCACGAAATCGTCAAGAATTGGCCTTCCCAGTGCGTTGGTATTCAATTCCAAACTGCTTCCGATATGAAAACCCACAACGCGGTCGCCTGCGTGAATTCTGGCAATTAAACGTCGATTTTTTTGGAAAAGATTTATTCCAATATGACGTCGAAAACATTCAAACCGCAGCAGCGATTTTACTTGAACTCGGCGCAAAAAAATCTGATTTTAATATCCTTGTAAATTCGCGAACACTGATGAATGCTTTTTATAAAAAATTGGAATTAACACAAGAACAATCCCACAGTCTTTCAAAGCTCATTGATCGAAAGAATAAAATGTCTTCCGACAAATTCGAAACAGCCATAGAAGAAATTGTTAAAGACAAAAAAACGGCTGTAATGACATTTTTGAATGCAAAAAACATGGCAGAGATAAAAGACAACTTTGGAGAAATGGAAGGCCTAAACCGACTCGAACAAACGATCAACAAGCTAAAAGAAAACGGTTTTTCAAACACGCTTTTCACACCTGAAATAATGCGTGGATTTGATTATTATACGGGCGTTGTGTTTGAACTGTTTGATACCGATCCCAAAAACCCGCGAGCCATTGCAGGGGGCGGACGTTATGATGACCTTGTCGGTCTATTTGATGTTGAAAGAGTAGGTGGCATTGGATACGGAATGGGGGACGTCGTGTTGCGTGATTTCCTTGATATTCGTGGCCTATTACCGAAATATACATCAACGACACAAGTCTACCTATGCGCCTTATCCGAAAATGAACTTAATACGCTTGATACGATTGCAGAAGAATTCCGCAAATCTGGAATCTCCGTCGCAACAATTTATGAAATCCAAAAAGTCCCAAAGCACATCAAGCGCGCCGAAAAATCCGGTATTGAAAATTTCGTATGTATTGGCGAAGATGAAGTAAAAAATAAAAAATACACCCTAAAAAATCTAACCGAACGCAAAGAAAAAACCGGATTCATAAAAGATATTGTTAAAATATTGCAGTCTTAAAAAGAATTGTTAAAATAAGTAATAAAATAAAAAAAGGATAAAAAATGATGTTTGATTTAACTGGAAAAATCGCCCTCGTCACCGGCGCAACAGGCGGCATTGGAAAAGAAATTGCAAAAGTATTCCATGCACAAGGCGCAACCGTTGTCTTGCATGGTAGAAATGAAAGCAAATTAGAAGCCTTAAAAAACGAACCTGGCGACCGTGCGCAAATCGCAGCATGCGACCTAGGGGATTTAAAAAGCATTGATGCTTTCGCCAACGCTGTTTTGGAAAAAACAGGGGGAAAACTCGACATCCTCGTTAATAATGCAGGACTAACCCGTGATGGCCTTGCCATGCGAATGAGCGACGAACAGTGGCAAGAAGTCATCGACGTTAACTTGACGGCAATTTTTAAACTAACCCGCGCATTCATTCCAACAATGATGAAACAACGCTATGGCCGCATCATTAACATGGCCTCTGTCGTCGGAGTTATGGGAAATGCAGGACAAGCAAACTATACCGCCTCTAAAGGAGGATTGATTGCACTGACAAAAACACTCGCCATGGAACTTGGATCAAGAGGACTAACAGTAAATGCAATCGCACCTGGATTTATTGAATCTGCCATGACGGACGAATTACCTGAAAAAGTAAAAGAAGCCTATATCGCACAAATCCCAGCAAGACGCTTTGGATCAAGCGCCGACATCGCGGCAAGCGCGCTTTACCTTGCAAGTGATGAAGCCGGTTATGTTACAGGACAAACAATCCATGTCAATGGCGGCATGCTCCGTATCTAAGATAAATGAAAAGATTGAACTTATAAAAAAAGAGCGCCAACAGGCGCTCTTTTTTCTTCTCTTCGTCCTTTATTGTTGAACAGTGAATTTAACCGAACGACCATCCAACAAACCGTCTTGGTCTGCTGTACCTATCGTCATATCATCTGCCAACACTTGATCTTTGATATAAGCCTCAAACTTTTTCAAAGCGGCCAATACTTTTTCATCTTCACTTTGATAAACAATTTTAATGCGATCAGACACATGGAAATCTAAACGCTTCCGCTCATCTTGGATCAAACGTACAAAATCACGCGCCAAACCTTCAGCATATAAATCGTCTGTTATTTTGGTATCTAAAATCACAACTGCGGTATTATCTGACAAAGCTTTTCCTGTAAGGTCTTCTTTCACTGCTAACCGCATTTCCCATTCGTCAGGTAGTAATTCACAGTTTCCAAGATTAAGTTTACCATCGATATGTTTATACTCTTTTCTTTTCAAAGCAGAGATGATCTCTTTTAAGGCTGTTCCACGCCGTTTTCCAATAATAGGAGTGAAGAGATAAGGGATTTTGTCCGCAAATTTTTCTAACTTCTCCGTAATTTCCACTTTCTTCACATTTAACTCATCTTCAATTATTTGTTTAAATTCCGGTTTATCTATTTCCCTTAAATGGCGCGTATTTAAATCATATGGAGCAAGGGCAATTGTCCCGCTAGTCAATGGAAGTCGGTTGCGTAATTGATGATCTTCACGAACAGACTTTCCTGTTGAACAAATAGCACGCACAACATCCATTAAACCAACCAATTCTCTTCGAGGTCTAGCCATTTCAACCGGTTTATCCCAATCCGCCAAGTGCACACTTTCTTCACCCGTGAGATTTTGATAAATATATTCGGCCAACATTGGGACCACAGGAGCCATAAGTTTTGAAACAGAAACCAATACCGTATACAATGTATCAAAAGCGGCCTGTTCACTTTCTTTAGAAACCCCAGTTCCCCAAAAACGCGAACGCGAACGACGGATATACCAATTATTTAAAACTTCCAAAAACTTTGAAAGTTCCGCCGTTGCTTTATCAAACGCATAAGCGTCCATACACGCAGTCACAGCAGAAATCGTTTCAGAAAGCTTCGCTAAAATATATTGATCCAGCGTATGTTCTGAATCCCAACTTTCTTTTGCCGTAATACCATCTGCATTGGCATACAAAGTAAAGAAATGATAGGCATTCCAAAATGGAATAATTGCCGAACGCATTTCTTTTTCCACAAGCTTTCCTTTAGAATCAATCGTCAAATTTTCAGCTTTAAACATAGCTGAATTTAATGCATACCATCGAAAAGAATCTGCACCAAGATCTTCAAATAATTCCATTGGATCCGGATAGTTTTTAAGAGACTTAGACAATTTTTTCTTATCTTCGCCAACAACCATGCCATTAACCGTGCAGGTTTTATAAGCTGGCTGATCAAACAACGCCGTTGATAAGACGTGTAATCCATAAAACCAGCCACGCGTTTGATCCTGCCCTTCAATAATAAAATCCGCAGGTAAAATATCTTCCTTAGACTTACCACTAAATGGATGATGGACAGAACCATAAGGCATAGACCCCGCATCAAACCAGCAATCCATAACTTCCGGCGTCCGGCGCATCATTGTTTGGCCACTTGGATCATCAGGATTTGGATAAACAATTTTGTCGATATCTGGTTTGTGAAGATCTTCTATCTTTTGCCCCGTCGCTTTTTCAAGCTCTGCCAAAGATCCAAAAATATCTGTCCGTGGGAAATTTGGATTATCCGATTCCCAAACCGGCATAGGTGTTCCCCAAAAACGCGTACGTGTAATCGACCAATCTTTCGCATTTTCCAACCATTTTCCAAAACGACCTGTTTTAATATGATCTGGAATCCAATTAATATCTTTATTAAGCTCAATCATACGATCTTTAATTTTTTGAACACTCACAAACCAGGAATCAATTGGTTTATAAATCAAAGGCTTTTTCGTCCGCCAACAATACGGATAATTATGCACAATTGTTTCTTGTTTGACTAAAAGATCACGCTTTTTCAAATCTTGAATAATCGGCTCATTCGCTTCAAAAACATTAAGTCCTTTAAAATCAGAAACAAGATCCACAAAATTCGCACGCGCATCAACAGGACAAACAATAGGGATTTGATGTGCAACCAAAAGATCATAATCATCAATACCAAATGGAGCAATATGAACTAACCCAGTACCATCTTCCGTTGTAACAAAGGCAGCACTCTGAATTTTAAAAGCCCCTTGTGAACGCAAATCTTCAAAATAAGGATATGGCGGTGTGTATTCTTTCCCAACCAATTCAGAACCCTTCATTGTTCGAAGAATCGTTGGTTCTTTAAAATATTTGCCAACCAGCCCTTCGGCTAAAATATATTTTTGACCATCTTCCTCAACAAGACAGTACGAAATATCTTTGCCAACCGCGACAAGCATATTTGAAGGCAATGTCCACGGCGTTGTTGTCCATAAGACAAGAGAAGTATTGTCTTCCTCTTTTAACGGAAAAAGAACCGTCACGGCCTTATCCGTCCGCTCCTCATATTCAATCTCATAATTTGCTGATGGGGTTTCTGCCCCCCAAGAATAAGCCATCGTTTTATACGACTTGTACAAAAGACCTTTTTTATCGAGTTCTTTAATCACCCACATCACAGATTCCATATAGGTTTGATCCATCGTGCGATAATCATTTTCATAGTCGGCCCAACGCCCGATTCGTTTAAGAATATC
>JAFGVS010000029.1 GCA_016937865.1 Alphaproteobacteria bacterium | reverse complement strand
TTTCAAAACAGAATTTTTACATAATTCATTAAACTTGCCAACCCCTAAATCCAAAATAGATTTACGATCCGGTAAATCGTGTGCTTTACAAACTTCAATTTCAACAGGCAATCCATGACAATCCCAACCAACATTTCGTGGAACAATATGTCCCTTCATTGTTTGATAACGACACACCGCATCTTTCATTGCAGACACAGAAATATGTCCATAATGTGGCATCCCATTCGCTCCTGGAGGGCCATCATAAAAGACAAAAGGTTTTGAGCCTTCGCGTTGTTTAACAGATTTTTCAAAAGTTTTATTATCTTCCCAGAATTTTTGAACTTCTTCTTCTATTTTTGGAAAAGAAGGCTGGGGCATTGTTTTTTTATATGACATAAAAATGTCCTTTCCTATCGTATGAGACATGTCGGCCTTAAACCGAAATTATTTTAAAATGCGTGAATACGCTCAAAATTATTTTGATTTTATTGTCCCCCACAGGGGATTCGATAAATGATCTTTTGATTAAACATAGGACAGAGCATATAAAAGATTACGACTTTTTTCAAGATTTTTTTAATACAATCCGCGTAAATAAGATTCAGGAGTTATTTAGGAGGACTGTAATAATTCACGTTGTTTAAAAAAGACAAAAAGTTGCTCCTGAAAATGACTTTTTAAAAAATGTCCCAAAACGAAATAAGCTGCTTTTAAATCATCTTCACTCGGATCCTTTGCTGGATCTAAAAAGAAAGCAGGCAATGGCAAAAGTTTTTCTGAATACGGTGCCCCAGATTCCTTAGATGCGGCACATCCTGTCTTAGGGGAAAGATAAATTAAATCCGTTTTAACGCCACTTAAAGCACATTGATCTAAAGACAATCCAAAGCCGGTTTCTTTTAACAATAAAAGTTCAAATAAAAGGTATGTTTTCAAGACAAATTCACGGGACAAAGACTCTTCCCATGATTGCAGAGTCGCAATAAAAACATCAAAAAGAACCGGAAAAGCTTCTTTTTCAGACAAAAGCGATAAACATAATTGCTGCATAAGATTAAAACAAGACAAAGCCGTCTTATCAAACAACAATAGAGACTGAAACGACTGATCTTCCGACAAAGAAAGACGGCCCAAATGAGTCTCCAAACGCGCATAAAAATCCAACGTATATAAATTACCAACAGCCAATTTTTTTTTAGATTTAACAAACCCTGAAACCAAACCATGATGCTGTGTCAAAAGAGAAAGAGTCGCGCCGCCAGACGCAGGATAAACAGATAATAAAAGACCTTGATCCGAAAATTGTTGGGTCATGAACAATACCCTGTTGGATTCTCCGTGGGCCCGCAAACAACTGCCTTCAAAGCTTCTAAACAATCCAAAATATCTGAAAAAAGAACGGTACGTTCAAAATCACCCTGATCAATAGAATAGCCTTTCCCCAGCATGGTAAACTTTTCAGTATTAATCCCTACCGTTAAACATTCAAATAACGGACGAGTAGAAAGCAAAGAAGTACAGTCTGAAGGACTAGCATAAATATGATTATAACAATCATTTCGCTTATCATAAATCCACTGATTCAATTTTTTTAAAATCATGTCTTTCAAACGAAGATCACTCCCTTCAAAAAACGTATTGGTGTTTTTAATGCGGGCGCTTTCCGAAAACGAGATAGAACCAAACATACCAATAGGCACAGAAAGAGAATCAATGGTCAGCTTAGAAACCTTAAGATCCTTTGTTTTAATATCATAAACAAGTTTCGATCCCTCCGCTGTTTCAACGTTTAACTCATCAACATCAAGCGTATAGGTCGTTGCTTCTTTTACTTTTAGTTCACCAGATAAAAATAAATCATTTAAAACCCTCAACTCATCATCAATCGTAAGTGTTCCCAAAATTTTAGAAGAACCAATAATATTTGCTTTTGAGGTCACGCCAGCCAAAGTTAAAGTTCTTATGCGAGGACAAGATTCGCAAGAGTAATTGTCGTAATCATACTCTAAATCAATCTGCTTAGATTGATTCAATAATTCAAATGTATGAATGGCTGGTCCTTCAGATTCTGTCATCATATTTTTATAATAAAGCGAATCAAAAACTTCAGCAGCCCCAACATCTAAATGACCAACATCAATAATATCATGATAACCCATTTTCAAATGCGTCCGCATGATTTGGGTATTTGGATCTCCCGTATATTTACGGTGAATATAACCTTGGCTACTTTCAATCGCTGCAATTTTTAGGGCAACCTGATCTTGCGTCAAATTCAAATCCCAATCTTTTGTTGTTTCCATCCAAGATTGATTAGAACTATAAATAAATCCATCTTCCGTATACCCACCCTCTGGCCCCAACACCCGGGACAAACGACGGATCTGCAAAGCCGTAAATTTTTCAGAAGAAAGTAAAACAAGCCCATCAATAATTGGAATGCCACCGGAACGCAAAACACGACGACGCCCCAAAAGGGTATAAACCATGCCATATCGATTTTTTTCTTTAATTGATTCAGGGACACCAAAATCATATAACAACGCAAAAGGCACTTGCTTAACTTGTGCATACGATCCATTTTCAAACAATAACGGAGACTCATTTAAGTATGATTCAAAAATTGATTTAACTTTTTGCATCTCTGCAGAAATAGTTGCATATTCCAACGCCTCTTTTTTCTTTAAATTTTGTTTATGCAAAAAAGGAAGTAAGCCGGCAATGATTACCATAACAAGTAAAACCTCCAAAAGCATGCGACCTGTTTGTCTCATAAAATCTCCTTAATTCCCTGTAGCACAAACATGCGGTATTTCTAAAAACGCACTATTCATGTCATCATAAAGGTTTTCTAATCGTTCAACAACAGAACACGAATCCGAAACGGCTAATAATGTAAACGCAGAAAGTTTCGAATCCGAAAAGCCTTTTAAATACTTATTCGAATCCATCCAAGAAACATTCTGAATCTGCATTTCTGTGGTAATAATAAAAGAATTTTCAACCGTTAAATGATCCACTTTCAAATAATCTGCAACAAAGGAGCGTGGCTCAAAAGAGGTCCCTGGATTTTTCAAATTTAAATTATACGCCGTAAGGGAATCAGAAACAATAACATGAGCCTCATATCCATCTGCAGCTTGAATAGTCAAAGAACCCGTTCCCGCATCTAAGTTAGGCACCGTAAATTCTGAAAGACGAAGATTTTGAGAAACAGAAAGCGAATAAATAAAAGAAGATTTGGCTGGATCAGAAAGAGATTCCAGAAAAAGAGTGTTATAAAAGAATCCATTTGTTGCATAAAAAAGAGCGTCTTCTTCATCCTCTTCTTTAACCTTCAAAAAATTAGCCTGCAATCTCTCTGCCACATTAATAGATTCCGCCTTAATCGTTTTTACATTTTCAACATTATATTTTTGTTCTCCCGTCCCTAAATATAAATCTGTTTCCATCGTATTCTGATCCTCTAAAAGGGAAGAGCGAGATAAAAGAGTAACTTCTTTTTTGGCCGGACGAATATTAAACAAACGATAAACAAGCGCATGATCAACGCCATCAATAAATGTTTGCCAAGCCCCTTTATTTCCATAAACAGTGCCTTTTTCTGCATAACCAGCATCATTCCCCAAATACTCTAAAAAGTGTGTCCCATGAACCGGGGTAACATTATCCGTCAAATAAATAATCAAAAAAGAAGTAATTTGCTCGCCTTCTGTTTCTGTCGTAATTTTTCTATTTTGAAAATGATATTTCTTAATCAATTCAGAAAAATGACGAAACGATGCAGAAACACCATAATCTCGCAAAACCAATAGCAATTCTTGGTCATATAAATCTTGTGAGAGATCAGCGGGCCAACTATTTGCATTAATCGAAATATAATTTTCAGCCGCCCGCTTCAAAGAATCTAATTGTTTCGCAATATTTACATCTTGAATTTCTTGTGTGCGTTGACTCATTTGATTATATACAAAAGGAGACACCCCCATAAGAATGGCCAATGCAAAAATTAATTCTAACAAACCAAAACCACGAACACGTTCAAGCATATTTTTCCTATTGTATTTCGGCGGACATAAAATTAAGAAATCGAATATAAAAACCATTCTGATTTTCATCACCATAAACATAACGAATTAAATCTTTTAAAGTCTCTGTATCAGACAAAGTCCCTTTCCCAGAATCCTTAGAGGCGCCAAGAAAATTACCCGTATCCAAAGAAACGTCTTCAACAAGAGTCTGAGTCCCTAAGAAGTCTAAAAGATAGGCATATTCAGAATAAGAGCAAATTTCCACCCCGTCTTTAATGGAGCACGTACGAATAGGATTATTATTTGCATCAAATTGACGCTCAAAAAAAATACGCGAAGTAGATAATTCCCCATGAACCTCTAAAGTCGCTGTGAAGGGGGCTAACAACTTATCTTGAAGACCTTTAACAGCACTGTTCAACGTAAGGGTAACAGGCACATATTCATCCCAATCAAATTCACGTAGTGCCGGCACATCATTACCCAAATCATCTACTTTACACGAACTGTTTGTACTAGAAACAGGTTCACATTCATTTGAAATAAGCGTCAAAGCATTATCAACTTGTAACTTAAGGACAGTATTTTCACTTTCTGTATCCGGTCTAAATGTTAATTTAAACTCCCCTTGTGTAAATTTCAACGTCTCAACAGTGCCAAAACCTTCGCCTATCCCATCTCCCCCTAAATAAAGACGACGCGTTTCTGCACTTTTTACATGAAGAGGACCAGAAACGAAAAAGGACGTGTTTCCAACAATACTATCAACCGTCAAGGAATCAAATTTTGCAACCGGTGCATAAAATCCCTCTAAAACAGCCAGATTATTAACCTCAACATCACCTGCCTCCAAATTCTTTACATAAAGCGCATTAACATCTTTAATATCTTTTCCGCTCATATTTAAATCCACCAAGAACGTATTTCCCTGCCCCAACTCATCAATTTTAAAGCGCGATAAAAAAGTATAACTAATGTCTGTTTCTTGCAAAGCCATCAAAATCGAAAACGGCGGCAATGAATACCCCCATTCTTCTTGAGTCATTTCCCAAATCCCAGCAGAGCTGGTAATCGATCCATCTTCTTCTAAAATAGCCCCCATAGCCCCAACGGCTTCCGCCATACGACGACGACGTAAAAATGAAATTGTATCCGATAAACCATCCGGTAAATAGACAACAACAAACCCCGTAAGTGAAATATTATCTTTCGCATCCCGTTCTTGCTTTAAATGAACTTCATACTGCTGACCATAACGATCCACCGTCTCAAAATTTTCAGACAAACCGTATGGTTTTAATTTTCTAACAAGATCAGAATCACTTAAAACATTTAAACCATCTTTTAAGATAGGCTGATCCCGCATGTATGACAAAGCGACCATCCCCAATTGTCGAACACGGTGAGCAATCGCCTGATTCTGCCCCGCCTCTCGCCGTCTAAATTCCTTCTGCATTAAAAAAGGAACCGCAACGACCATAACGGCCAAAACCAAAAGAACTTCTAATAAAAGACTTCCTCTACTTCTCATAAAAAAGAGAATAGCATAACGCGAATCGGATGCAATCAGAAAAACAGAACAGAATCAAAAAGATATGAAATAATTAATTTCCAAAAAGAAACAGAAACAATAATGGCGGAGGGACCGAGACTCGAACTCGGGCATCGGTATGACCCGATGACGGATTAGCAATCCGCTGCATTACCACTCTGCCACCCCTCCGCAAAGCAAAATCAGTCTAAACCGCGAACCCCATTTTGTAAATTAAAATATTGCCAAAAAGAAAATATCAAAATCGATTATATTAATTTTAGACAAACATAAACGAGATCCAACAATAAAACGAAATTAAAGCGAAGCGGTTATGTCTAGGAGAAATTGTCGTTTTAGAACGAAGACGTACATACGGTATGTCGAATGATGTTTGCAAAACGGCAATTTATACAGACAGAATTAATTTCCCACAGTCGTGGTAAATTAATCACTTATCCATGATCATCGCGGTAAGATCACCCTCCGCAATTAGCTTATCCCCAACGTAGGTTTGACCTTTAAACTTCCAAACACGTGGACGCATCGTTGTGCGTTTTACATGAAACTCCAACAGATCACCTGGACCAACAGGATGCCGAAATTTAACATTATCAATCGACATGAAGAAAATTAACTTATCCGTAAACTCAGAAAAATGACATCCGATAACACCTGCCGTCTGTGCCATGGCCTCAACCATCAAAACACCCGGAAAAACAGGGCGCGAAGGGAAGTGTCCCTGAAAAAAAGCTTCTTTCCCAGTGACCTGATAAATACCAACAGCCTCTTCGCCTGGAACAAGATCACGCATTTCTTCAACAAATAAAAAGGGATCCCGATGTGGAATATATTTTTTAATTTGATCCTGATTAAGGGTTATTTTTGCTGTCATTTTTATTTTTCCTCTTTTTTTTCTAACAGCTTTTTAAGAGCAACTTGTTTTCTTAAAAACTGCGTACGAAGTTCCGCAGGGAACCCCATATAAACACCACGTGACAAGTGACTGATGACACCAGCTTGACCTGCAATATGCGTCCCAGATTCAACAACCAAATGACCGCCGAAACCAACTTGACCACCTGTAAAAACAAAATCTTTTAAAACTGTCCCGCCAGCCATACCCGTTTGAGCTGCCAACAAACAATTTTTACCTATCTTACAACCGTGTCCAACAATAATCAAGTCATCCAATTTTGTACCATCTTCAATAATCGTATCATCTAACATACCACGATCAACGCAGGTATTGGCCCCAATATCAACATGATCTCCAATAACAACACGACCGATGTGAGGCACAAAAGCATGGCCTTTTTCCGAAGAAGCATAACCAAACCCTCGGAAACCAATACGAACGCCAGGCCCAATCCAACAGTCTTTACCAATGGTCGCAGATCGAATAGAAGCATGTGCTTCTACATGTGTATCAGATCCAATTTCACAGTCTGTATCGACCGTAACATGGCTTTCCAAAACAACATTTTTACCAATTTTAACCCCAGACTTTAAAACAACATAATCCGCAATATAAACAGAGCGACGATCTTCAAAAACAACAAATTTATCAATAACAGCCGTTGTCGAGATCCCCGTTTTTTTTTCTTTAACATAAAAAAGAGAAAGAGCTTTTTGAAAAACATTTTTAGGCTTCTCAACAATCAAAAAGGATTTATCTGAATCTTCTACAACTTGATCAATCAAAATAAGTCCAGCTTTTGTTTGCGCCAGCTCCGCATTTAATTTTTTCAAATCTTGACGGGTAAAGGAATGAGTATCAAAATAACAAAGATCCGAAGGGCCGGCCGTTTTCAAAGAAGCACAGCCTGTTAAAACGCATGAATCATCAGAAACATTAACAAGATTCCCACCCAATTTTTTTGCTAAATCTTTAAGAGAAAAAGAAGACATTATCTATAGCCTTTTCGTGGTAGGCAACGACGTAATTTTTTATCAACATTTTTGATATCTGAGATAATATAACGTGTTGTTTGACGCCCAAAATCATCTACAGACCGATACACTAAACTGCGACGATTTACCGCATGATTATTCAACAACGCATATAAAATCGTTGTTTTCTCTTTCAAACGATCTTTATTTAAACATAAACAATTTTTTTGAACCAATTCAACAATTTCACGCAATTCATCCGAACGTTCAAAAATAGTTGCAACATCGCGCGCGGAATAAAAATAACATAATTCGCCAGCACGATAAAAATTATAATCATCTTTCAAAAAAGCATATGTTTTTTCTTTATCCAAGTTACGGCGTTCAAGTTCTGTAGCAATGCCCGCCAAACAACATTGTTTAGAGGATTCTAAAAGTTCTGAATAAACATCTTTAGTAAAAGCAAGTTTAGGATCTTCAAAAGAAACCGATTGTGTTTTTTCACCATCTAGCCCCTTCCAAGTTTCAATAAAACGCTTCAGATAGGTTGGATTACGAATAATAGACCGTTCATATGAAACAGGTTTCGTTTCATCCTGAGCATTTTTTTTAACATCCCCATAAACACGAATGGCGTATTCAGCCTCTGCTTGTGCTTGAAACAAAGGATCATCTTCCACAATTAAAGGTTCTACATCCTTAGCCTCTAAAGACTCTGAATCTTCGTCCGATGGCACAGGCGTATTTGGTTCTTGAGCAGGTTCTTCCGCAACAAACGCAGGCTGAACAAGATTCTCTTCAGAAGAGGGCCGTGGTGCAGAGGACGAATCAGGAGGCGTGTTTGAAACACACCCCCCAATAAATAGAATCGCTAGAAGGGATAAGACTTTATACAATCTTAGAATCCTTCAGGTGTTTTCATACGAACGCTTGGTAAACGTTTGTTCATCACTTTAATGACATCTTCAGTAATATCCAAAGCTGGGTTAAGCAAGATCGTTTGCGCACTGTTTAAAACAATCGTAACGCCTTTCTTTTTCGCAATATCAGAAATTACTTCATCTAAAGTATCTGCTTGCACTTTTTGCAAAGTTTCACGATATGATTTTTCAATCGCGGATGATTTTGAAGACATATCATTTTGATAATCCATCAAAGATTTTTGATATTCACCAGCCTTTTTTTGCAAAGCTTCTTTTGAAAGAACAGATTGCTTGCTTTCAATTTCTTTTTTCGTAGCCATCAACTGTTCTTCACGACGCGTTGCTTCTGCATTCAATTTTTCAGCATAAGCTTTGCGTTGATCCGTTAGACCTTTAAGCGCATCAGCTTCGGCTGTGATTTTGTACATATTAATAACAGCAAAATGCGGTTGTCCCTGTTCTGTAATAGACGTGGCACTAATTTCACTTAAGTCACTACTGCGACCACCAAACAATGAAACAATTCCCCAAATTACAAGCACAGCAGCAACAATGCCACCAACTAAAGTTAATTTCTTTTTTAAATCAATATTTTTACGAGCCATAAGACCTCTCCTTTGTTTTAGGTTTACTCGAAAAGTATGCGAAGATTCGCGCACAAATGCAACAACTTTATTTTTATTGACTCTTGTCAAAAACCCCTTTATATTACAGGCAAACAAAGAAATCAGACAGTCGGCGAGTTTCGCTCACTGTCTTAATTTGTATTTTTAAAAATAGTACACTGAATCTTAAAACAACATTCAGACCTGTAAAAATTAAAGAAAACCCAAGAAAACGAAAATCTACAACAAGTCAAAACAAATGCTTGTTTAAATAAACATACAAAAAAGAGTGTAAATAAAAAGAACAGCGTTCTTTTTATGATTTTGGAGGGGATTTTTTTGTTTCAAGTGTCGCGTACCGCGGCGTACATATGTTGTACGTGAAGACACACAGATCACGATGAAACAGAATAAATAGACCCAAAAGACACCTTTTTTGCAGAAAGGATACAACAATGATTAAACTCAGACTCTCTAGAGCCGGTTCTAAAAAACGTCCATACTACCGTATCGTAGTGGCAGACGCACGTGCGCCACGCGATGGAAAATTTATTGAAAAAGTCGGCACACACAACCCTATGCTACCAAAAGACCATGCAGATCGTCTTGTTTTAAATAAAGAACGCATTCAACACTGGTTAAAAGAAGGGGCACAGCCAACAGACCGTGTGGCTAGATTCCTTACACTTAATGGCTTAGGTGAAAAAGCAAAAATACCGACACAAACAAAACAACACTTGCCAAAGGCAAAAGCACAAGAACGCTTAAAAGAACAAGCAGAAAAAGCAAAAGCAGCCGCTGACGCAAAGAAACTTGCAGAAGAAGAAGCAAAAGCAGCAGCCCAAGCGCCAAAAGAAGAAGTCCCTGCTGAAGCAGCGCCTGCTGAAACACCTGTTGAAGAAGCTCCCGTGGAAACACCTTCTGAAGAAACAAAAGCTGAAGAAGCACCGGCAACGGAAGAAAAAACCGCTGAATAATGAACACAAAAACACATATCTTAGTTGGAAAACTTGTTTCTCCACATGGGTTGAAAGGCGGCATAAAACTGCAGTCTTTTATGGAAAACCCAACAGACATATTTACACACCCATTAACCAATAAAGAGGGCGTCGAATATGTCGTGATACAAACAGGTAACCCAGTAAAGAAAAATGTGTTTTATGTTTCCATTCAGAATATAACAACCCGTGAACAAGCAGATGATTTAAAAGGAACAGAGCTTTTTATGGAAAAAACACAACTGGCTTCCCCTGAAGAAAAAGAATCATTTTTTTATGATGACCTGATCGGGATGAATGTTGTGGATTTAAATAAAAAACCGGTTGGAATCATAAATGCTGTTCAAAATTTTGGGGCAAGTGATATCTTAGAAATTAAAAATACGAACGGAAAAAAACAACTCATCAGTTTTAATGATGATGCTGTAAAAGAGATAAATAAACAAGAGGTCATCATTGACACCGAACACCTGCTTTAACGCGCACGTTTTAACGCTATTCCCAGAAATGTTCCCAGGAACACTCGGAATAGCCTTGGCGGGAAAAGCCCTAGAAAAAAAAATCTGGAGCTTAAACACCATTAATATTCGTGACTTTGCAACAGGTGTGCATAAAAGTGTAGATGATACCCCTTATGGTGGCGGCGCTGGTATGGTTATGCGACCGGATGTTGTTGGACGGGCAATTGAAACATTACCCGAAAACACACCACTCTATTATTTATCTCCACGGGGCCAACCTTTGACGCAAAAAAAAGTCAAAGAGCTTGCTAAGAACGATTCGATTGGATTGCTTTGCGGTAGGTATGAAGGCCTTGACGAGCGTGTTTTAAAGCACTATAACATAACCGAAATAAGTATCGGTGATTATGTGCTTTCTGGGGGTGAAGTGGCGGCTCAAGTTATTTTGGATGCCATTTTAAGATTGCGCGAAGGATTCATGGGGGATCAAACCTCTTTGAATCAAGAAAGTTTTGAAAACAACCTTCTTGAATATCCGCAGTACACACGCCCAAATGTTTGGAAAAATTTGAGCGTGCCAGAAATTCTATTGTCCGGACACCATGAGAAAATAGAACAATGGCGCCAAAAGTGTTCCGAAGAATTAACAAAAGAAAGACGTCCAGATTTATGGGCCAAAACCACAGAAATTAAATAGGCCATGCCTACGAAAATGTTTAATAATGAAAGTTACAAACGTTTAATTTCTATAAGGTTTCGATGAAACAACGATAACCATAAACAATGCTTATTGTTTATAAAGTTTAAGCTGTGACGCGAAATCGAAAAACAACGAAATGAATTATGACAGAATACATTTCCAACAGAAACAAAAAGGATATATAAAATGAATGTTTTAAGACTGTTTGAAAAAAAGAAAATTGAAGAAGCTGGAAAAGACATTCCAAACTTCAAAGCTGGGGACACATTAAAAGTCCATACTAAAATTAAAGAAGGCAAAAACGAACGAATTCAAATTTATGAAGGGGTTTGTATTGCACGTAAAAACAACGGCATGGGATCAACTTTTACCGTTCGTAAAATTTCTTTCAACGAAGGTGTAGAACGTATTTTCCCACTATACTCACCAAACATTGAAAAAATTGAAAAAGTGCGTATTGGTAAAGTGCGTCGTGCAAAATTATATTACATGCGCGTACTCCGTGGACGTAAAGCACGTATTGTGGAAGACATCGCAAAAGCACAAAAAGAACGTAACGAAGCTAAAAAATAGTTTTTGTTCTATTTAAAAATAAGGGGAAATGCCAGGCGTTTCCCCTTGTTTTATAAAAAATATTTTTTTATTTCAAATCTAAAAATAAATTGCTAGGCTCAGCAAATAAAATACAAAAAGGAAACAACATGTCTCAAATGTTCAAACGCTTTATTGAAGGATTAAAAAATCTAACCAAAAAAGAACAACCGTTTGAAACCTTAACAGGTATTGTTGTTTTATTCCTAAGTATCTTCTTCCTTTTATGGGCAATGTCCAAAGCGGATCTGCACACGGTAAATGGTTACACTGTTTACGCTTCTTTTTCAAAAATTACACACTTACCAGAAGGCACAAACGTCGAACTCAATGGCGTAAAAATCGGATCCGTCACATCGATCTTTTTAGATAAAGACTACACGGTAAAAATAGCACTTTCAATCGATGACAAAATTAAATTACCAAAAGACACTATTGCTGAAATTGCAACTGATGGACTTATTGGGGATAAATATATCCGTCTAAAATTAGGACAAGCAGATCTATTTTTAAATGAAGGGGAAAGCATGGGATCAAAAGATTTCCTATCTTTAGAAGACATGATCGGACAAGTTTTATTTAACACAGACACAGAGGAAAAAACTGAATGAAAAAAATCATCCTTCTCGGCCTTTTAATAACCACACCCTTAATGGCGGACATCTCACGCGACACAGCCATTGTATATGCTGTTAATCGCCTTAAAGGACAATCAAAAGAAATTAAAATCCCTGTTGGTGAAAAAGCCCTTTTTGAAAACATCTCAATTACGGTAAAAGCCTGCTATGAAAAAACACAACAAATCGGGACTGAATCAACACACTGGGCATTTTTACAAATCAAAGACCTTGAAAAAGAAGCCACACCGGAAGAAGCACTACTATTCTCTGGCTGGATGCCATCACACAATCGAAACATCTCAACACTGGAAGATCCTGTCTATGACATTTGGATTAAAGAATGTAAATAAATGATACTAATAAAAAACGTCCCAGTGGGACGTTTTTTATATTAGAATTTTCGTTGTGCGGGTTGAATAACCTTTGATTCTTCTCCCGGAGACAGTTCCTTAATCTCCAGTCCATATTCAATGACCCCATTTTCTTTGAAACGAAACAACCCAGACGCCCCATTATAACCGTTTTGATCTAAGATTTCATACCGAGAAATACTCCCATCTTTTGCAAGAAAAGAAGCAAACGTCATGGCATCAAACGCCAAGATAGCAAGGCTTTTTGGATCATGACCATATTGTGCTTTAAATATGCGGGAAAAATTATCTTGCTTATAATGATTAAAGCCTGCAACCCAAGCTTGCGTCCGCGCCAATGTTTTATTACCTTTTTCATCCCAAACACTCGTACCAAGATACTGAACTTGTTTTGGATCTAATTCAAAATAACGCAAGAAAGAAACAACACTCTCCAGGTCAGAACCATTTCCACCAACAAAAATCATATCATATGGAAAATCTCCCCAAGTGTCGACATGTTTATATTTTTCTTTCATAGCTTCAGATTGCCCTGCACAAAGATTTTTCATTTGTTCTTTCCGAACATCATAATATGAAAAATCTTTCACAGCCGTTTGAATATTTTTTAGATCAGACGTTGGGTAGTAAGAAACTTTCGTTAATTCTAAATCTTTTTTACGTGAAAGATGCGTTAATTGTTCTGCCATTTTTTTACCATTAAATGAAGAAGGAAGCAATAAACCAAGACGTTTTTTACCTTTTAATTTTGCATGATCAAATAACGCTGTTAATTGATTTTCTGTTGTCATACCAAAAGAATAAACGCCACGCCCCAAAGCCCCCTCATCTGTGGTAAAAGAAAAGATAGGAACATCTAATTCCTTTGAAACAATTTCGACATGCTTTGAAAAAACGGGTCCCAAGACCATTTCAACCCCATCTGCTTTTGCCCGCATCGCCGCCATACGCGCACCGGCTTCAGAACTAGCCGTGTCATATACATTTAGCTTAAGATTTGTAGGTTTAGATTGATACAGAGCCATTTCAACCGCTTTTTTCATATCTTGACCTAATACAGAAGCTCGCCCAGACAACGGTAACATCAAACCAACATTCACAATAGAATCATGACGCACTTGAGTTGATTGCCAGGTTTCACCGGGAATAAAAGTCGTTCCTGTTTCCACAGGAGCAGACAAAACTTTTGGTTTTTCACGCGGTGTTATTGTTTGAGCACAACCAAATAAAAACAAGACCGAAAACATTGCCATAAATCGCATAAAATTTCCTCCATAAGGGTTAAAGAATTTTGGTATTAGAAACAACTAAGCTTTATCATTTTGACGTTTTTTTGTTTCCTCAAAAGACACGCCACAACCTTTTAATTTTTTGTCCATCTTTTCATAGAACATGCTAAGTTTATCTCCATGACGAATAAGACTTTCGCCCTTTGCTAAAATCGCAGCCAACAAAACCGAAACAGGATAACTATACATTGATTTTAATTCTGTTAACGCCGGAGAAAGCGTTGAGGGTTGAATAATAATCTTATGACATTCGCGCTCAATTTCGATATCCAAGCCAAATTTACGAAGATCATTTAAAGTGGCCCATGGGCTAACATGTACAAATCCTTCAATGGTTGTTGGCTGATCAAAAGTCGCGAGCAAAACAGCCAGCGACAACGCACTAAACGCAGGATATTGCGGATAGGAACCCACTTTAAAAGAAGTCCGTGGTAATTGTAAGGGCTTACTTTGTGCATCAATTTCAACTTCATTTTTACCACGATCAATTTGAACACCAAATTCAGAAAAGAAAGAAAACAACGGTTCTAAATAGTCAATATCAACGTTTGTCAGTTTTAAACACCCACGTGTGGCAACAGCAACCGTTGCATAAAAATACGCTTCTAAATAATCCGGAGAAACAGAAAAATCAACTCCTTTTAATTGACGAACACCCGAAATTTTTAAAGTAGACGAACCAATACCTGCAATATTCGCCCCCATTGCATTTAAGAATTCACACAAGTTTGTAACTGTCGGAGAATAATCCGCATTTCTAATAATAGTTTCGCCTTTAGCCTTAACCGCAAACAAAATCGCCGTAGCTGTCAGTGTCCCACGAGGGGTTTCTCGGTAATCCAACAAATCAATCGTCTGAGCTAAAAATTCCTTAGGCGGGTTAAATGTATAGGCCCCAAAAGACAAATGCTCTTTAACGCCAAACAAACGGGCAATTTCTAAAAAGTTTGAAAAATATTGCAACTCGACAAATTCACGTGAGTCAGAACTAAACGTAACATTTTTCCCACGTACTAAAAGAGAAATCATCGATAGAATGGATCCCACAAAATAAGCAGAGCTGTGATCATTTGAAATTGTGGGGTCTTCTAGATCCTTAAGATGAACACCACGGGTGCCCATACGTCGATTTTCCGAACACTGAACCCCCATTTCTTCATAGAGATGAACAAGAGCTTCAATACACATAACATTTGGAACATTCTGCAACAAAATCGGTGTATCCGTCAAAAGAGAAGCAGACAAAAGATATGTTGCCCCCAAAGCACTGCCGCTCACAGAGACACTCCCATGTGCGCGATGTCCGCCTGTAATTTGATAGGTTTGCACTAAATTATCTTGAAGTTGAATTTTCTGGCGCTTATAAGCCACGAAACTTTTTAATACGGCATTAATTCGAGCCTGGTAACCATCACCACCTTCTCGGAAAAAAGCAAGAATATCATTGTCTAAACGAATAGAAATAACACTTTTTTCTTGAGGTTTGAAAAAAGCAACGTCATCCCAAATTGAAGCCATAGCAAATCCTATTAATATTTAAATATAGGAAAAGGTAGAGGAAATTAAACAAAAAATCAAGTTTTTTTACGGAAAGAATCTAGAGAGATAATCTTATCATCTTCATTTTCATAAGGAAGCTCGACCTCAGGATTTTCATTCTTCTTAAAAACCTTCTTTTGCGCCATTGTAAAGGACAAATTGAACTTTTCCGAAGGATCGGAAAAAGCAACAATGGCTTCAAAGGGAATGTGTAAAAAATGATAAGTATTATTAAATCTCAAGCGCACGCCAAAGTTTTCATCACTCACACGAAGCGAATCAAATTCATATTGTAAAACAATCGTAATAGTTTCCGGATGCTCACGCAGTAAAAAATCAGGGATACGCACCAAAGGATGTTGCGTTTTAAAAGTAATATAAAAATGATGGTCCTCCGAAAGACCCTCTTTAGAGACTTTACGCAGAACAGTTTTAACCACATCCAGCAATGCTTTCTCAACAAGTGAGGTATAATTAAACATAACCACTCTTCTCTTTACTCTTAAATCATTAAATTAAAGATAACATAATTATTTTCAATGCCAAGGAAATTATTTATTTGATTTAACCGCAGACGAAGGAAGCAGGTCTAAACCGGCCTGTTCTTTTTGCTTGCGAATTTTACGCCATTCTTGGCGGTTTTCTTCGTGTTCTCTATTTGTCTTCGCAAAAACATGTCCGCCCGTACCATCTGCCACAAAAAACAAATACGGCGTTTTATCTGGATGTGCAACAGCCTCTAAAGAAGCCCGCCCCGGATTCGCAATCGGTGCCGGTGGCAATCCTTTGTGTTTATACGTATTATAAGGACTGTCTACTTTTAAATCACGCAAAAGAAGACGCTTACCCTGCATATGCCCATATCCGTTTGTAATCGCATAAACCACGGTCGGATCCGTCTGAAGCTTCATCCCTTTACGTAACCGATTAATAAAAACAGAGGCAACCTGCGGGCGCTCCTCGGCCTTTGCCGTTTCTTTTTCAACAATCGAAGCTAAAACAAGCATCTCTTCTTTTGATTTCAATGGCAGTCCAGCTTCACGTCCCTCCCAAGCCTTATCCAAAGCTTTTTGCATCATTTGTTCCATTTGCCCTAAAACAGCAGCACATGTTGAGCCAAAATCAAAGAAATAGGTTTCAGGTAAAAGCATCCCTTCTTTAACACCCTCTGGACATGGACCTGTAATTTGGGGGCTCTTTTCAATAGCCTTTACAATTTGCTGAACAGTCAAACCCTCCGAAAGTGTCAAACGTGAAAAAACGGTTCGACCGGTTGTTAAAGTACGATAAACGCTCCACATAGAAGAATTTGTCGGGAAAAAATAAGTCCCAGATTTTAAGCTCTTCGACCCGCCTGTTGCATGAACAAGAGCCTTAAACAGAAACTCAGAAAAAATAATATCCCGCGATTTCAAATGTGGTGCAATACCGGAAAAAGTGGCCCCCTGAGAAATACGAACGGTCTTTCCTTTTCGAAGTCCAGAATGCAAAAAAAAGACAGAAAATAAAATAACCGCCCCAACAATACCAATCTTCACTAAAAATTTTAATTTTCTCATTTTTGCCCTCAAAAAATAGGATTATGGGTTATAATAAATACATACAAAGCGGAAAACAAGAATAAAAATTGTCTACAAAATGAACAACCCAACGGTTTTTTTTTAGAAAACCTCGGTCCACCTATACAACGAATTTAAAGTGAACGTAGTTCACGGTTATATTGAGTAGAAATTTTTATTTTAACGACGCCGCGACCAAATAGGTCGTCAGGAGTGCGAAATGAAAATTTAAACCAATAGAATTAAATTCCAAGAGTTATAAAAGATTAAACCTTCTTGAAAATGACGGACGCGTTCGTCCCACCAAACCCAAATGAATTGGATAAAACAGTATCAATCTTTCTTTCTTGAGCCTTTAAAGGAACAAGATTAAACCCAGCCGTATCCGGTTCTGGATTTTCCAGATTAAGTGTTGGAGGCGCCATTTGTTTTTGCATCGCAATCAAAGAGAAAATCGCCTCAATCGCACCAGCGGCACCAAGCAAATGTCCTGTAGAAGATTTTGTAGAAGACATACACAAACTATCGCGCACACCAAAAACATGCTTCACAGCTGTAAATTCCAACATATCGCCAACAAGCGTAGATGTCCCGTGCGCATTAATATAATCGATATTTTCAGGATTCATTTTTGCATTACGAAGAGCGGCTTCCATAGCACGACGTCCACCCGCACCTTCCGGCGCAGGGGAGGTAATATGATAAGCATCACCAGACATACCATACCCGACAACTTCACCATAAATTTTCGCACCACGTTTTTTAGCATGCTCATAATCTACCAAAACAAGAATACCAGCACCTTCACCCATAACAAAACCATCACGACCTGTATCCCAAGGACAAGAGGCTTTTTCAGGTGTATCATTGTAGGCTGTTGAAAGTGTCCGTGCAGCTTGGAACCCTGCAACACCCAACTCATTCACAGGGGCTTCAGCACCACCGGCAACCATGACGTCTGCATCCCCGAGCATAATCATGCGAGCAGCATCACCAATCGCATGTGTTCCAGAGGCACACGCTGTTACAACGGCATGATTAGGCCCTTTCAATCCATGACGAATTGAAATATGACCCGATAAAAGATTGATTAAAGCTGTGGGAATAAAAAACGGGCTCACACGACGCGGCCCTTCTTCACGCAGAACGGCTGAACAATCAAGTAAAGATTTTAATCCACCAATACCGGATCCAACCAAAACACCCGCGCGTTCTTTTTCTTCTTCTGTTTCAGCGACAAAGCCCGAATCGGCAATAGCCTCTGCAGCAGCAGATAATCCATAAACAATAAAATCATCCATACGACGGCGTTCTTTGGAATCGGCGACTGAATCAAAAGAGAATTCACCCTCACCTTCACCTAAAGGAATTTGACCTGCAATTCGGCATGCAAAATTCGCGGTATCAAAAGCTTTAATTTCTTTAATACCAGATTGTGCATTAAACAAATTATCTATATTTGTCTTCTGCCCAACACCTAGAGGAGTGGTAAGCCCAACCCCCGTTACAACAACACGTCGCATGAAAGATTATCTCTTGTTTTTATTTTTTGTTATCGTCAATGAATTTAACAGCATCACCAACGGTTGCAATTTTTTCAGCAGCATCGTCTGGAATTTGTACATTGAATTCTTTTTCGAATTCCATAACAAGTTCAACAGTGTCTAGGCTGTCAGCACCAAGATCTTCAGTAAAAGAAGATTCTAATTTAACTTCTTTTCCAGCATCCAAATTTAATTTATCACGAATAATTTCAATTACTTTATCTAGTGTAGCCATTATTAATTTTTCCTTCTTTCTTTAAATTAAGAAGACAGCCTCGATTTAGCACAAGGCAGTCATTAGCGAACGAAAGGTATCAAAAAAAATACGCTTCTGTCAAGCCTCAAGATTTCAAGAACCAAAAACACCATTATCACAATAAAAACAAATGGTTATTTTTCAAATCCAACCAATTTTCCTGGATTTTTAGGAGTCATCTTTTGGCGAATCTCAAAATGAAGCTGAGGCGACTTCACTTTTCCCGTTTTTCCAACCGTGGCAATGGCCTCCCCTTTTTTAACAACTTCACCAAGCCCTGTCAAAATTTTATCCGCATGTGCATAAATCGTCATATAGTCGTGCACATGTTTTAAAATAATGGTATTTCCAAGTCCTTTAAGACTATTCCCAACATAAACAACAACACCATCTTCCGCGGCAAAAACCGAGGTTCCCGGTGCCCCCGCAATATTAACACCACTATTTTTTAATCCAGAAGGCTTCAATCCAAACGGCGAAAGAATGCGCCCACGCAAAGGAGCCTGAAAAACAAGATCTTTTTCATCCAAAAAAATCGTTGCCAACGAATTCAAAATAGACGTGCGATTTTCTAAAGACTCTTTTTCAACAACAGATGAGCTAGACACAGGCGAAAGCATTTGCAAAACTTGGCCAACCTGAACACTTGTATCCAATAATCCATTATATTTTTTCAAATCTGAAACGGAAATATGATGACGCCGAGAAATCGCATATAACGTATCTCCGGGTTGAACGACATAGGCGCGACCTGAAGATGGTGTCTCAAAAACAACAGGAGACACCGGTTTATACACAATCTCCCGAGAACGAGTATAAATCATCTGTCCTTCATTTAAAGCATATGGTGGAGCAAGTCCATTCCACTTTGCCAAATCTTCAACGGTCTTTCCCGTTCTTTTGGCAATCGAATACAAAGATTCGCCTTTACGAACCGTTGTAAGATCAGAGTCGGATTTTGATAGAGAGGGAATTTGCAAAGATTGACCAATATTTAAGGCATATGGGGGCGCTAAATTATTTTCTTGAGCCAGATCCGTCACAGAAACATTGTTTTGGCGGGCCAAAGAATACAAGGTATCCCCAGATTGCACGACAACCGTCTTTGCAAAAAGAGAAAAAGAAACCGCCATAAAAATAAAAAATAAAAATCGCATGATACCAAAGAGTCTATCACATTTTACAAATGATTAAAATAGAATTTTACAAAATCAAAGAAAGAATCACTTAATTCGGCGGCCGAATAGTATGGCAGTTTCATACAAAATCATCA
>JAFGVS010000028.1 GCA_016937865.1 Alphaproteobacteria bacterium | reverse complement strand
TGGGTGGATTGTTGCGCGTTGGCATGAAGTTACGCCCTGGTCAAGTGGCATTTGAACCATTCGCCGGATTTAACTATAAAAACATTATTGTTGATGAACATTCAAATGGCGTAGATACCATTGCGGAATACAATCAAGAAATGTTGCGTGCGGAGTTAGGTTTAACAACCGCGTACCAAATCGCATTAGGGTCTGGAGATGCGATTGTCCCGTATGTTCGCCTTGAAGGTGGGTATGACCTTACCGATGAAGCAACGTTAACAAGTATTGATGGTACAGGCACGATCACAGGAAACCCAGAAAATGTAGACCTTGGAAATTGGGTGAGTCGCGCGGCAACGGGTGTGTCGTTCTTAACACGTGATAATTACAGTATCAGCGGAGAATATGAATACGAATTCCGAGATAACTACGAAGCGCATATCGGAAAGATCAAAGGTCGTATGAAATTCTAAGAAGGAAGCCTCCAAATTGGGGGCTTTTATCGGTTCTGTTGCAAAGTTTTTTATCATTAAATATGATAGCAGTTTAAAGCGGCTCTGTTGCAAAAAATCTAAGATCAACTTTTACTTGAATTTATATCGCAATATTTTGTGTTTTTTCAATAGGAAACATACAAGATATTATGTCGAATTTATCCGTCAAGTTTTTTTGCAACAGAACCACTTTAGTGCCTTTCCAAAAGAAAAATATTTTAAATTGACTCAAAGGTTATGTTGCAATACATTTGAACAAATTCTATCTAAATTAAAAACTATTGTTATGAAAAAAAATTCTAAAAAAAGGATGCCACTATGGCTGGCAGCTCTATTAACTGCGATTCTGATTGCGGCTGTACTTGAGTTAGGAATAACCATGCACGAAAAAAATAAGGCACCCTCACAGGTGCCTTATTTGGTTTTGTCGCTAATGGGATTTTTCGCAACAGAACCCTCTGTGCTTACTGCTGTGGTGGGATATGATGAAAATATAAAATATTTCGCAAATCAAGTAATCTTTAAAATATGAACATATGTTCAAAATAATACTTGAAATGTAATAAAAAGAAGTTCATTATAGTAATGGGTGTATGTTCATAATTAATAAGGAGCTTAGAATGCCAAGAGCTCGAATGAAACGTTTTATTGCAAACTCACCGGTTGCACGGTTCTATAAACCACAAGCAATTAAAATGCGTGATCTAAAGCAAATTAGACTTTCTCATGATCAGTTGGAAGCATTGCGCCTTGCAGATGTGGAAAACCTAGAGCAGGTGGAGGCGGCTAAACAGATGAATATATCCCGTTCAACTTTTTCAAGGCTTGTTGCAGAAGCACGAACAGTAACGGCAACAGCGCTGACAAAAGGTTGGGCTTTAAAAATAGAAGGTGGAGACTTTGAAGTTTCCCAAAAACAATAAAGGGGGTGATGAAAATGCCAAATATGGATAAAAGCGGACCTATGGGAACAGGGCCAATCGGACGTGGTCAAGGTGGATGCAATGGCCAGCCAATGGGCTTTGGACGCAGAGGTTTCGGACGTGGCCGCGGATGTGGTCGTGGTTTTGGAGGCTTTGTATCTTGTGAAAAGGATCAAAAATCTTTTTTAGAGGAAAATATAAAAGCCCATCAAAACGAACTTACCGCAATGCAAAAACGTCTTGATGAGCTAAAGAAACAAGATAATTAAATCTTGATAAAAGCAGGAGAGCTCAGAGCTCTTCTGCTTTTTATACACTAAAATATAAAAAACAAAAAAGAAAGAAAAAAAATGGAAAATCTAATACAAAACCCAATACTAATATTTACGATCGGAGCTCTATTTGTAAGCTCATTAGTTTACTCATTTATGCCTTCAATGATGATTTTAAAGAAAAAAAGTTCATTGTCTTTTGATGAAACCGTTAAGAAAATATCTGAAAATATAAAAAAAGAAGGCTGGAGCTTAATGGGGGTTGAGCGAATTGATGAGTCTATAAAAAAACATGGGCGTAAAACAGGTGTAAAAGTTGCACTTATTAATATGTGTCAGGCTGACTATGCAACGGCTATTGTTTCAGATCCAAAAGCTTCTCATGTTTCTGTAATGATGCCATGTACTATTTCTGTTTATCAAAATACTAAAGGTGAGGTTTTTACAGCTAATATGAATACAAAACCAATGGGGTGGATGTTCGGCGGTATTGTTCGTAAGATTATGTCTGGCCCAGTTGCAAAAGCTCAGAAGAAATTTCTACAATTAAAGAGTTAATTGTAATTATGATAAAATTATGGGTTCTGTTGCAAAAATTTCTGTCATTGATATTGTGTCTCAATTACAAGAATTTTTGCAACAGAACCAAAAATACAGGGAATTTTTCATTTTTTGGAAAGTTTTTAAGTTCAAAAGGGTAGGGGATTAAAGGCTTTTAGCCCCTAATTCCTTAAAATCAGAACAGGGAAAATAATTTAAAAATCTGGGAAGTTTCTCGCAACAGAATCCTTTACACGAAAAAAATAAGGCACCCTTGCAGGTGCCTATTTTTTTATTTGTTTAATCGATTGGTTCACAGGTTTTATCCGGAAAAACACTTTCCGTATCCTGAACGGTAAGGTCAGGAATGGTAGTATTTCCGATTTTTAAAAAAATTTTTAACTTTTTAATGCTTTTGGGCCTCTCGGACCAATGAATCAGAGCTTTCCCCGATTTTGCTATTTTTTCAACTGGGGCAGTCATTTCTTCACCGCCTTCTGTGATTCCATAAGCTTCCGCTGCCATATCTTAGAGGTGGTATCGGTTTGTTGGACAGGAAAGTGGCAAAATTAAGCTACTATCTGTTTAATTATCGTACCACTTTTTTCTCATG
>JAFGVS010000027.1 GCA_016937865.1 Alphaproteobacteria bacterium | reverse complement strand
TTAACAATAAATTTGGTTTTGAGTAAAAATTATTAACTAAAAATTATCTTAATGAAAAAAATCACATTATTAGTTCTACTTTTTTTATTGTGACATTTGCTTCGTCTCAAAAACGAAATAAATACATTACGATAGATGCTGATGAGCCTGAAGTGGAGCTGAATCAGGAAAAAAAGAAGGAGAGAAATCTTGAGATTGGTGTGTTTGGGATATCGGCCATGCACTATGATCTGTTTGATGACTATCAACCGTATACGTTTTCCCCCCAATTGGGAATCCGGGCGTATAAGGGACGTTTTTTTTTGGCTATAAAGCTTATGCCTTTAGGGGCAGAAATGAGGCGAAAGGATGATCTTTTATCGGAGTATGCTTCCATTAAAGAACATGATTTGTTCGTGGGGTGGCAATTCCGTGATCGTGTATTTCGGCCATATCTGGCTGTTGGTCTAGGTACATTAAATTTGAATAGAAGGGCAACGTATTTTCTTTCTTCTAATCGAGTTGATGTTCGCTCTTTTGAGTCCTATTTTATATGGCCTACAGAGCTTGGGATGGATTTTTTATTAGAACGCTTTAACGTAAACTTTTCCTTTTCTGCCTGGTATATTTATGTGCCAGAAATTATGAAAGGACCTAGTTCTTTAGAGCAAGTTTTATATTTTCAGATGATTGCTCGTTTAGGAACGAGTTTTAGATTTTGAAGGTATATAAAAATTAGCATCTTTGTTTGGATGCTTTTTTTTATTTCGTAATAAAAATTCTTTTTGAATCGCGGAGATCTAGGTTTTTATTGAAAGGGGTTTCTTGTTTTTTTAATTCTATATCGGCTTGTTTTAAAGCGACAGCCGTGTTTTCACCAAGGTCAATGATTCCTTTTTCATCAATATGCAGACGCCAGCGCCGTGTTCCTAGATATTCTGTTTTCTTTATCCGTTTAAAAAGGGCAGGATATTGTTTGATGCTTCTAAAAATATTGGGATAATTTTCAACCGCTTTTTTGCCACTTACGAGGATAAGAGGCAAATCTGATTTTTGCTTTATGATGACGCCGCCTTCGCTGATTGGGAAATTATTTCCCTCTAGTAATCCAATGGGCATATATTCTTCAATATTTAGAATAAGTTTTCTTGGCGCTTTTCGTTGAACGGCAACTGTTTTTGCAAAAGGATGTTCGGATAAACATTGTTGTATTTTTTTGAGGGATACAAAAAAGAGTTTGTCGCGCACACGGATACAGTCATTGATGAAATCTTGATGAATGTATAGCGTGTCTTTTTTTAAAACAATTTCATCAATGGGGGTTTGTTTTAGCATCACAAAACGTATTGATGCAACGAGCCATCCTGTTAAAATCAGCAGGCCAAAAATAAGCGTGTAACGTTTGAGTTTTTCTTTCATGCCCGAAGTATATCATTTTTTTATTTTCAGATCAATTTTTTCCTTGTGTTTATTTCATTTTTTTCTCTATCTTTAAAAGAAAAGGTGTTTTATGCGTTTTCTTTCATTCTTTCTTTGTGCTTTAGCTCTATTGGCGTGTTCGCGTTCTGAAAATATGCCTTCTTATGTCGATTCTTTTTCTATAGAACGTTATTTGGGAACTTGGCATGAGCGGGCACGCTTTGACCATTCTTTTGAAAAAGGTCTGGATCATGTAACGGCGACGTATACTTTGCGTGAGGATGGTAAGGTTTCTGTTGTGAATCGTGGTTATGATCTTTTAGAAGCCCGTTGGCGCGAGGCGAAGGGGAGTGCCTATTTAAAGGATGTTGGTTATTTACGCGTGACTTTCTTTTGGCCTTTTTATGGGGATTATCGTGTGTTGTATGTTGACCCAGATTACACACGGGCGATTGTTGGTTCCTCAACGTATGACTATTTATGGATTTTAACACGTGCTCCGAACACGGATATTCGTCCATTGGTTGACCGTGCCACGCAATTGGGTTATGATACTTCAAAGCTTATTTATGTGAATCCGTAAGAGATTGTTAGGATTGTTCTAAATTAAGTAAAAATTTCTTTATTTCTAAACCACCCGCAAATCCACCGAGTTTGCCGTTAGAGCCGACGATTCTGTGACAAGGAATCAGGAGGGCGATTGGGTTTTTATTACAGGCCATGCCAACAGCGCGAACCGCCCTTGGGTTGTTTATTTTTTCAGCGATCTCTTTATAAGAAGCTGTTTTTCCATAGGGAATTTTTTGCAAGGCGTGCCAAACGCTTTTTTGGAAGGAGGTTCCTTCTATTTGTAAATTTGAATTTAACTTTGTTTGTTTGCCTTTGAAGTAATCTTCTAGTTCTTGCCGCTCTTTTTCAAAAAATGAATCATTCTTTGTCCATTTTTGGGGGATGTGTATCTTTCTGTTTTTGCAAATTATGCTCAGTCCCCGCAAACCTTTCTCATCTCCGTTGAGGAGAAGGGTGCCGATCGGTGAGGAGATGAGTGTGTAGTTCATAAAGAAAGAATGCCATGTTTGTTTTTAAAATGGAATAAAAAAACGCTCTGAAAAGAGCGCAGGGTGTTTTTTTAAGTTAAGTCCCGCCAGACATCAACGAAAAAATTGCGATCAAACCAAACCCAATAATAGGCCGCGAACATTAGGACGTATAGAACGCTGATGGAAATATAAAATCCTTTTCGTCTTCCCATATACTCTTTTCCGGCACGTACAATTTTTTCAACGACAAACTTTGAAATTCGTCCCATGTTTTTTAACAGAGCATAAAAGATAAAGGCCGCCAAGGCCATTCCAATAAAGGTAATGAAATAACGTCCTTTTCCATTTGAAAGTTTAAACATGTAATGAAAGAGAACGGCACGAAATAAATTCACAATTAAAATCATCGCAAGGGCTAAGGTGAATTTAACCGTTTGGGTTTTTAGCCACTTTTTGGCCTCAATTGCTTGTTTGCTTTCTTTTCTGCGTTTCATTAGGGATCCTTTTTTTAAATGTTACCTTAACATTTTTTTTAAAGAAGGGAAAGATTTTTTTTGTGAGGGGGGGGGTGATAAAAAACACCAACGTGTTTTTTACCCCTGCGGGGTTGCTCACGATGTTCGCACTCTTCGGCGCTCTTATTCATCGCGCCTTGCGAACCCTGCAATCAAAGATTGCTGGGGTTCTCATCCCATCCTCGTCCCCACAATAAAACAAAAAAATAACCCCAGTGGGGTCATTTTTTGTTTTATGGCGGTGGATTCGAATCCCGTTAACAACCCTTCTCTAAAATCGCTTATTTTTAGGCTATGTTTTTCCTATAAAATCCTACAAACTGAGCGAAAAATCGTGTATGTCTCTTCCGAGAAAATCGTCGTATAAATATACCTAAAATCG
>JAFGVS010000026.1 GCA_016937865.1 Alphaproteobacteria bacterium | reverse complement strand
TGGCAAATAGATAAGGCCCTTATGTATGGCGTTATCCGTCAGGAATCCCGGTTTAAACCAAAAGCGAAAAGTTATGTTGGTGCCAGTGGCTTAATGCAACTCATGCCGGCAACCGCTTCGTTTGTCGAACAAGATCGTTCTCTTCGTCGAAAAAATAAATCAAAGCTCCAAGACCCGGAATATAATTTGAGCATTGGGCAAAAATACATTCAATTTCTCACGCGTCTTTTAGGCGAGAAAAAAGATTTAATCCGCCTCCTGTCTGCTTATAATACAGGCCCTAAAACGGTTTTGGATTTTGATAAAAAAATTGAAAAACATGGAGAAGATCCCCTTTTGTACTTGGAATGTTTTCCCGCTAAAGAAACTCGTAGTTATGTTAAAAATGTTTTAATGAATGTTTGGATGTACCAACTCCGTTTTGATGAAGAATCTGAAAGTTTACAACAGTTGTCCGAAGATAATTGGCCGCTGTACGAATGATACAAACAAACAAGAACATTGCGGGCATTGACGAAGCGGGGCGCGGGCCTTGGTTTGGGCCGGTATTTGCCTGTGCCGCACTGATTGATAGGTCAAAAATCCCAACGGATCTTTTAAATCAAATCACTGATTCTAAAAAACTCTCTGAAAAAAAGCGTGAGGATATTTTCGATCTTCTTCTTTCTTATCGAGATAAAGGGCTGGTCTTTGGCCTGGGACAAGGGAGCGTTGCCGAAATTACAGAACACAATATTTTACAAGCCACTTTTATGGCGATGGCGCGCGCGGTTCAAAGTTTATCTGAAACACCAACAGAAATTTATATTGATGGGAATAAAACGATTCCAGAAAAATATGGGGTTGACCTTCCTATGACTGCGCATATTAAAGGAGATGGAAAGTACTTAAATATCGCGGTTGCGTCTATAATTGCAAAAGTTTCGCGGGATCGCTATATCCGCGAGATTGCCCAAAAATATCCGCAATATGGATTGGAAAAACATAAAGGTTATGGGACCAAGCAACATCAGGATATGATCCGCAAATACGGTCCATGTCCCGAACATCGGTTGTCGTTTAAACCTTTTTTGAAAGCTTAAGCGGCTTCTCTTTCTGATAAAACCGAAAATATCCGTTTGACTTTGGCATCGATTGGAATACCGCCAGTATCTTCTGACGCAATTTTTTCATTCTGCTTTGGCATATATGAACTCCATATTTCTTCTCTTCTTTCCTCCACAATAATACCCACCTTGCAGTAATATTCGTTATTCGTTTCCACCATTCGTGTTTCTAGCTTCTTTTGTAATTCCAAGAGGACGCTCAACTTTTTAACTGTTTCTTGCCCCAAAAGAAAGTCATCTATAATACTATTAATCTCAAGCCGAAAACGTACTTCCTCACTCGCCTCTTCCAACATCGTTTTGAAACTTTTATGTTTATATGTATTTTTTTGAGAATTTGGTGTTGCTGTTTGCACGCCGCTTGGAACCTCTTTTCCTAATTTTTTCAATAAGATATTCCCGCCATATGGTTTCCATATGCTTGTTTCTATATGCGCAATTATTTCTTCTTTTGAAACCCGCGGATATTGTTCTAAAAATTTCTCAAAAGACTGCGTATCCTTTGGACCTAAATTTTGTAAATACGCATCAATGATTTTTTTTGCCTTGTTTTCTTCCCTCTTAGGCATGTTTAAAAATTTTTCAAATTCTGTATATTCTTCTTTTGCGGCCGGTTTTTCATCTGGCATCAGAAATAATCTCTTAAATTTTTCTCGAATAGGGATTTCTTTTTTTTCCTGCACTTCTATTTCTTCTATTGGCATTAGAAATAATCTCTTAAATTTTTTAAATAGGCTTGTTTCTCGGTCTTTTCCTTTTTCTTGAGAACTTTCTACAGGAGCCCAAAACAATCGTTTAAATTTTTCTGTAAAAAAGTGTATTTTCTCTGGCAGAGGATTCTTCATTTTTTCAATTTTATTTATTGGTTGGATGACTTCCCGCTTAAGCAACTCTGATTTCAAAAAGTCTACAGATGTAACATAATTGCTGTTTTTTTCGGATAATCCCTTATATTTTTCTAACATTTCTTCATATTTTTCAGTAGCCTGAAAGCCATAGCTTCTTAAGGCATATGCCACCGGTAATATACGATTTTCAGACTCTGGAAAAAGCTTCCAACTTTTAAAATCAAAGAAATCCCCGAATGCTTTTTCCCGTTTTCTTTGCTTTTTTTCTTCAAACCATTTTTTAAACATATCGGCCTCCCTTATGTCTATCTTCTCGAATCGTAAAATATCTTTTTCGATTTGTCAAACATATCTTGCATTTTTTGAAAACAACAACATTTTCACCTATAAAAAAAATCCCGCATGACGCGGGATTTTTATTCATTAATGAAGTGTTTATTCAATAATTTTTGTAACAACACCCGCACCAACTGTACGTCCACCTTCACGGATCGCGAAACGTAGTTGTTCGCTCATCGCAATTGGGTTGATTAATGTAACAGTTAGTTTCACGTTATCGCCTGGCATAACCATTTCTGTACCAGCCGCTAGTTCAACTGAACCAGTAACATCGGTTGTACGGAAATAGAATTGCGGACGGTAGTTCGCGAAGAATGGTGTGTGACGTCCACCTTCATCTTTACTCAAAATATAGCATTCACATTCGAATTTTGTATGTGGATTAACTGATTTTGGTTTCGCAATAACTTGACCACGTTCGATATCATCTTTTTTCGTTCCACGAAGAAGAAGCCCAACATTGTCTCCTGCGCGACCTTCATCCAACAATTTACGGAACATTTCAACGCCTGTAACTGTTGTTGTTTGTGTGTCGCGAATACCAACGATTTCAACAGTTTCACCAACTTTGATAATACCTGTTTCAATACGTCCAGTTGCCACTGTTCCACGACCTGAGATCGCAAATACGTCTTCGATTGGCATCAAGAAGTCTTTATCTGTTGCACGTGCTGGTGTTGGGATGTCTTTATCCACAGCAGCCATTAGTTTTTCAATTGCTTGTTCACCAATTTCAGGTGTTTTACCTTCAAGAGCCGCCAACGCAGATCCAGAGATAATAGAAACATTATCACCATCAAATTCGTATTTGGTTAGAAGTTCACGTACTTCCATTTCAACTAGTTCAACCAATTCTGGATCGTCAACAAGGTCAACTTTATTCAAGAAAACAACGATTTTTGGAACGTTAACTTGACGTGCCAAAAGAATGTGTTCACGTGTTTGTGGCATTGGACCATCTGTTGCAGACACAACCAAAATCGCGCCGTCCATTTGAGCCGCACCTGTGATCATGTTTTTAACATAGTCGGCGTGGCCTGGACAGTCTACGTGTGCATAGTGACGTGCAGCTGTTTCATATTCAACGTGTGCTGTATTAATTGTAATACCGCGTTCTTTTTCTTCTGGTGCAGAGTCAATGTCTTCAAATTTAACACCGGATGACCCATATTTTTTAACAATCGCAGCTGTTAATGTTGTTTTACCATGATCAACGTGACCAATCGTTCCAATATTAACATGTTCTTTGGAGCGATCAAATTTTTCTTTTGCCATAATTATCTCCTTTTTTATTTGGTTTTAGGTTGGCTGATACGCTTTCGCGTATCCTATGTTTTGAACCTTGCGGTTCGGTCTCGGTTCAGGGAAAGGTCGTTAGACCTCTTTCTAGGATTACTCTCCAGCCATCCCTTAACCATTTTCTTTGAGGTTTTTACCCATTCATTTTTGTTTGCAATTCTAATGCAACGTTAGCAGGCACATCTGAATAGTGTGAAAATACCATTGAGAACTGCGCACGGCCTTGGCTCATTGAACGCAACGTCTTCACGTATCCAAACATGTTCGCAAGAGGCACTTTTGCATTTACAACCCGTGCGTTTCCACGCGTATCCATGCTGTCGACTTGTCCACGGCGAGAGTTTAAATCACCGATAATATCACCCATGTAGTCTTCAGGTGTGACAATTTCCACTTTCATTACAGGTTCCAAAATCTTTGGACCAGCTTGTTTCGCGCCATCACGGAAAGCATGCCGTGCTGCGATTTCAAAAGCAAGTACAGAAGAGTCAACCTCATGATATCCCCCATCAAGCAACGTTACTTTAAAATCCGTACATGGGAATCCACAAAGAACACCTGTTTGTTGTGCGATTTCCAATCCTTTTTCAATGCCTGGGATATATTCTTTTGGTACATTTCCACCCACGATTTTACTTTCGAATTCATACCCTTTTCCTGGCTCAAGCGGTTCAATTTCGATTTTAATTTTCGCAAATTGTCCTGATCCACCAGATTGTTTTTTATGGGTATAAACAATTTCAGCTCGTTTTGAAACTGTTTCACGATAGGCCACTTGTGGTGCCCCAATGTTTGCCTCAACCGCAAATTCTCTTTTCAAACGATCAACGATAATGTCTAGGTGAAGCTCTCCCATTCCTTTTAGAATCGTTTGACCAGATTCTTGATCTGTCTGAATTTTCAAGGAAGGATCTTCTTTTGCCAAACGAGACAAGGCGATCCCCATTTTTTCAACATCCGCTTTTGTTTTTGGTTCCACCGCAATTTCGATCACAGGTTCTGGGAATTCAATTTTTTCCAAAATAATTGGTTTATCAACCGCACATAATGTGTCACCTGTTATTGTATCTTTTAACCCAACAAGTGCAACGATATCACCAGCCGTTGCTTCTTTGATTTCTTCACGGTTATTTGAGTGCATCAAGAGCATGCGTCCAATACGTTCACGTTTATCATTTGTTGCATTCACAACATATGAACCACTTTCTAATTTTCCAGAATACAAACGTGCAAATGTTAAGGTTCCAACATATGGGTCATTCATAATTTTAAACGCAAGCGCAGAAAATGGCTCATTTTCATCTGCTTTACGTGGTTCTTCGATCCCGGTTTTTGGATTAAGCCCGCGCATTGGTGGCACATCCAAAGGAGAAGGTAAATACTCTACAACCGCATCTAAAAGAGGTTGAACCCCTTTGTTTTTAAACGCTGTTCCACAAAGCACTGGCACGAAGTCCATTTTAATTGTTCCTTTACGGATACATGCTTTTAATGTTTCGATGCTTGGCTCTGTCCCTTCAAGATACGCTTCCATCGCGGCATCATCTTGTTCAACAGCTATTTCGATGAGTTTTTCACGGTACTGCGCCGCTTTTTCTTTCAAGTGTTCAGGGATATCAATAATATCAAAATTCGCCCCTAAGTCTTCACCCGTCCAAACAATTGCTTTGTTTCGAACAAGATCAACAACACCTTGGAAGTTTTCTTCTACTCCAATTGGCAAACAAATTGGTAGAGGAACTGCTCCTAAACGATCAATAATCATATCAATACAGCGGTAGTAGTCTGCCCCTGTACGATCCATTTTGTTTACAAAACACATCCGTGGCACATGGTATTTATCCGCTTGGCGCCATACCGTTTCAGATTGTGGTTCAACACCTGCAACGGCATCAAAAACCGCAACGGCACCGTCGAGCACACGCAAAGAACGTTCAACTTCAACTGTGAAGTCAACGTGTCCTGGGGTATCAATAATATTAATACGGTGTTCTTTATTGTTCACAGTCCAGAAACAAGTTGTTGCGGCAGATGTAATTGTAATTCCGCGTTCTTGTTCTTGGGCCATCCAATCCATGGTCGCTCCACCATCGTGTACTTCACCGATTTTATGCGATTTTCCTGTGTAATACAGAATCCGCTCGGTTGTTGTTGTTTTTCCAGCGTCAATATGCGCCATGATTCCAATATTACGATAGTCTTTTAACTGCGTCGCCATAGGGTTTCTTCCTTTTTATTTCTTGGAAATTAATTCTGTTTACTTTAAGTTTGAGGTTTTCTAAAAAAGATTACCTCAAACTATATTATTTTCTTACCAACGGAAATGCGCAAACGCTTTATTCGCATCTGCCATTTTATGTGTATCTGTTTTCTTTTTCAATGCATTACCTGTATCGTTTACGATATCAATTAATTCACCTGCCAAACGATCTGTCATTGTGCGTTCGCTACGTTTACGTGCGAATTGGATAATCCAACGCATAGACAAAGCTGTTTGACGCACTGGACGCACTTCCATAGGCACTTGGAATGTCGCACCACCAACACGGCGGGAACGAACCTCCACAGAAGGAGCCACTTTTTGAATGCATTCTTTAAATAAATCAATTGGATTTTTGCCAACCTTCTTTTCAAGTGTCTCTAAAGCAGAATAAACTGTTTTTTCAAAAACACTTTTTTTACCGTCTAACATTCCAACGTTAATAAATTTTGCGAGAAGTTCGCTTCCATATTTTGGATCTGGAAGAATTTTTCGAACCGGTGCGCGTCTACGTCTTGCCATAATATATGTTCCTTATTTTCTATCTTATTTTGGTTTCTTCGCACCGTATAGTGAACGGCGTTTTTTACGATCTTTAACACCTTGGGTATCCAACACACCACGGAGGATATGATAACGGACACCTGGTAAGTCTTTTACTCGACCACCACGGAGTAGAACAACAGAGTGTTCTTGAAGGTTATGACCTTCACCTGGGATATAGGCGATTACTTCGAAACCATTTGTTAATTTCACACGGGCGACTTTACGCATCGCAGAATTTGGCTTTTTAGGCGTTGTTGTGTACACACGGGTACAAACACCACGTTTTTGAGGGTTACTTTCGAGGGCAGGCGCCTTACTTTTTACAACAGGGCGCTTGCGGGGCTTACGAATAAGCTGTGCAATTGTTGGCATTTCTGCTATCCTTTTTTGATGCGTAAAGCACTTGAAAAACAACACATTTTTCGTGGATTTTACGCGTTAAACAATATTTTTCGTGCTTTATGGTAAAAGAACCGTCGTCCCAAGTCAAGACCTGAAATGATTTTTAAGGATTTTTTATGCCTTTTTTATTTCGATTCGTGTTTATGACGGAAATAGATAAACCCGGTTGCCAGGATTGCCATGATGACAATTGCGACGGGCTGTTTCGACAAACCAACAAGGCCACCGCCCAAGAAAACCAAAACCACATGTAATGCGACGCGGCGTTTAAACATCAGGTCGTGCATATCTTCCAAATGACACAGTAGTTTTTCCTTTGGCAAAATCGTCTTGAAAAAACGGGCGCCAACATAAATTAATAAATCTAATAGTTCTGGTAAAAGTAAAATAAACAGGATTTCATACCCCATGATATTTCCCCAGAGTGTCAAAAGCAACGCAAGTCCGGCTTGATACTCCATCGTGAAGATTTCATTTTTGGGACGGAAATAACGGTGCCCCATGCCAATGCTGGCCAAAACAATCCCAAAAGCCCCTGTGAAGAAGGACAACAAGCCAATTAAATAGAAGAAAAAGCCCCCTGCCCCCATGACGATTGTTTTCATCACGGAAAAGTATGCACTGTGCGTTGCACGTAAAACGGAAAAGGTTGCAAGAAATACCAAAACGGCCATTAGAATATCAAACATGTGAAATGCGTTTCCTTTATAACTCTCGGTCATTTATTTTATGGACGTTATGCGCGATTTTTCAAACATCATTCAACGTACCACATGTACGTTTTCGTTCTTAAATCACGCCTTCGGTCGCATATAACCACGGATTTGCATCCGCTTAAATGACGTTTTTTGTATGATCTCGTTGTTAACTCGCAAACATAAATTTTGTAGATCAGGTTTAGCGGATATCTTACCTGAAAAAAGTTGCAAAATCAATCTTGCTTTTTAATTTTTTATTCTTTATAATGCCTGACGTCCTTAACGGGGAGTAGCTCAGTCTGGTAGAGTGCTTGGTTTGGGACCAAGATGTCGTAGGTTCGAATCCTGTCTCCCCGACCATTTTTCATTTTCACTTAAATTCATCATCATGTCGAACGGTTTTCTTATGGAATAACAAAGACTTCCATCTTTTAAAGTCAGGTTCGAAAGTACAAGGTTGATAAGTTGGCGTTTTTGATCCACTTTCGAACTTAAGAATAATTCATGTGCGCGAGAAGCCAAATTAATCAAGGTTTCTAAAGTAGTTATGAATGTTTCGTCTGCGTCGGTGTGTGCCTTTAGCTTGCTTTCTATTTGATACTGCTTCTCTTTCAGTTGAGATACTAAATTGTCGTACTGATCCTTTGTAATACTCGTCTCAGGTTCAATGTACTTTTCAAGAAGGCTTGTTTGACGTCTTTTAACATCATCGTATTGCTTTCTTAAAAGAACGATTTGGCGATTGTGAAATTCTGTCTCTGTATCCAGCGTTGTTCTTAAATGCTGTTTAATGTTTCTTAGGAGCTCATCTGGGATATAAAGCTTTGCAAACACTTCATCAGCAAGCTGAGAAAAGGCAATCTCTTCATTGATGCTTTTATTGTTACAATTGCCTTTATAATGCGAACAAGTCAAATACGTATAAGATTTCCCACTGGCTTTTGTTTTCGTGTCACTTGATATCATACATCCACAAACCCCGCATTTGATTAAGCCCCTAAAGACGTATGGCTTTTTAGCGTACTTAAAATGCTTCTTAGCGTTTCCGTTCAAGATGTCTTGGCATTTGTCGAAAAGCTCCCTTGTGATCAGTGTAGGATGGATATGCGGGTATTTTTGCCCCTTAACAATCATAACACCATAATAAAATGGATTATTTATAATGTTATGGATTTGAGACTTCTGCACAGGCTTATTGTTTCTCTTGCTGGTCAATCCCATGTCTTTAGCTATATTTACTAAATTACCCAGCGTGTAAATCCCTTTACTGTATTTTTCAAATAATCGTTTAACCAGAAAAGCTCTTTCCGTGTCTAAGATAATATCAGCTTTATTGTTTTCCGTACGGATGTTTTGATATCCAACTGGCGCGGCGCTATTCCATTGACCGTTCTTTGTCTTAAAATTTATGCTTCG
>JAFGVS010000025.1 GCA_016937865.1 Alphaproteobacteria bacterium | reverse complement strand
TTTTACGTATTCTACTCATTTTTGATCTCCTTTTTGATCTAAATTAGTAGCTTAACACACTGTCCGAATTTTTGGGACCACCTCTTAGATCTTTAAAAACAATCCTGATCAAGGAGATCCTTTTCCTATTTTTTAAAGAAAAAATATTTGCTTTTAAACCGATCTTTTGCTATTTCACATAAAAGGAGTTTTTATCATGCATTATTTTTTTACAGGAATTGCGGGTAGCGCCATGAACGCCCTGGCCCTTTATTTGAAAGCAAAGGGACATGCTGTTTCAGGGAGCGACCGTTCTTTTGATCGAAATGAGAATGTAGATACAAAGCAGCGCCTGGAAAAAGCAGGTATCACGCTTTACCCACATGATGGTAGCGGTGTGACAAAAGATGTGGATACGCTTGTTTATACCCGTGTTGTCGAATCTGATACTGCCGATCGCATGGCTGCAGAGCGCCAAAATATTCCACAGGTTTTACACCGTTATCTTTTGGCTGAGCATTTGGCAAAAACAGATAATATTTGCATTGCAGGCGTTTCAGGAAAAACAACCACGGTTTCTTTAACGGGTTATGTTTTAGAGCAATTAAAAGAAGATCCAACCATTTTTTGTGGATCAAAAATGCGGAACTTTCACTCTTACTTAAAAATCGGACATTCTGACCTTGTCGTTATTGAAACCGATGAAAGTGGCAAGGATGATGACATCATTTCGCTTGTTCCGCCGGCCTATGCCCTTTCACACAATATTGCGCGTGATCATCATTCTATCGATGAGATCATTCCTTATTTTCAACGCTTTTCCGATAAGGCCTCGAAAGCCTCTTTCTTTAATTTAGATTGCCCCTATATTTCAAAATTAAATCGAACAACCTGCAAAAAAGCAGTAACGTACGCGATTCATCATTCGGCGGACATTCAAGCCAAAAATGTTCAATATTTTTTTGATCATGTTGAATTTTCCGTCAAAAATGTTCCTTTTTCTATTCCTCTTCCGGGTGAACACAATGTCTCTAATGCCCTTGGGATGATTGCGATTTGTCACGAAATGGGATATTCTTTAGACTCTATTTCAAAGGCTGTTAAAGGCTTCCAAAATCCAAAAATGCGCTTTGATATCATTGGTCATAAAAATGATATTTGGGTTGTGAATGATTTTGCACATAATGGCGATAAGATTGCCGCAATTCTAAAGGCCGTTGCCCCTTTTGCAAAACACACTTATATCTTGTTTCAACCCCATGGCGTTGCGCCAACGGAAATGATGCAAAATGAGTATGTGGAGACTTTTTCAAAGTATGTTCGTCCACAAGACACCCTTTATTTATCCGAAATTTATTGGCGCGACAAAGTAACCAATCCTTCTATTTCGTCTAAAGATCTTGCGGAACGCACGGCCAAGGGAAATGTGATCTTTACTAAGAATCTACAACAAGGCGTTGACGGTATTTGCAGGGCCGTGAAGCCTGGCGATGTTGTATTGGTCCTTGGTGCGCGTGATCCAACCCTGCCCGATGTTGCAAAAGAGATCTTAAATCGTTTATAAAGAAAAGCCCCAATGGGGCTTTTTAATTTTTCTCTCTGCCGGAGAACAACCGTAATATCCAACTTTCTGTTTTTTCTTTTTTATTTGTCTCATCTAGAAGCCTTAACAATTCGGTTGGCGTTAACATATGTATGAATTCAGCTAAAAGTTTACGCTTTTTTGTTTTTTCCGATAATTTTGCAAAAGCGACCCCTTTAAGCTCTTCTATATTTTTTCTTGTTAATCTAGAATCATCCATTGTGTCACCTCTTTTTTATTCTTTATATAACAAAGCTAACATTTGGAAAAACGTGTTGTCAAATAATATTAAGTCAATTTTATATTTAGTTCTAATGTCTTAAAACAAGGAATAGTTGCAACGAATCTAAAAAAGCCCCCCAAGTGGGGGCTTTTTTATTTGTGTTTTTTAAGATTTATCTTTTAACGTTGGGAATGCGATAACATCGCGGATTGAAGTTTCCCCTGTTAACAACATTACCAAGCGATCAATTCCAATCCCCAGTCCACCGGTTGGCGGCATTCCATATTCAAGTGCATTCACATAATCTGCATCCATCATATTGGCCTCATCATCCCCGCTTTCCCGTTTAGAAACTTGTGCTTCGAAACGCTCTTTTTGATCAATTGGGTTTGAAAGTTCTGAATACGCGTTGGCGAACTCACGTCCACAGATGAATAACTCAAACCGTTCTACCAAAGATTCTTCCTTTCTGTGCTCTTTTGTTAGGGGACAGATATCTTTTGGATAATCCGTTACAAACGTTGGTTGTATCAATTTTTTTTCTACCCGTTGGTCAAAAATTTCTTCGATCACTTCGCCCCAACTTTCATTTCCTTTGAGCTTAATTCCTTTTTCTTTTGCCAAGCGCACCGCTTCGGGACCATTGTTTTGGATATCCATGAAGTCAATACCGGTTGCTTCTTTCGCCAATTCCAACATTGGACGACGGGCAAATTTCCCACCGAGTTTCACTTGGTTGCCATCATATTCAATGTCAGTTGTCCCATGAATTTCTTTACATGCCGTTTGAATAAGTTCTTCGGTTATGTCCATCATATCATTATAATCGGCATAGGCTTGATATAACTCTAACATTGTAAATTCTGGATTATGTGTTGTGTCGATTCCTTCGTTTCGGAAGTTCTTTCCGATTTCAAAAACACGGTTCAACCCACCAACCGTTAGACGTTTTAAGAAAAGTTCCGGCGCAACACGTAAGAAAAAATCACGTTTTAACGAATTATGATGCGTAATAAAAGGTTTTGCATTTGCTCCCCCCATAATCGCATGCAAAGCAGGCGTTTCCACTTCTAAGAAATCTTTATTAATCAATTGATTGCGAATTGATGTTATGATTTTACTTCTGTTGATTAATGTTGCACGCGTTTCTTCACTGACGATTAAATCAACATACCGCTGACGGTATTTCATTTCTTGATCTTTTAACCCGTGATGTTTTTCCGGTAAGGATTGAAGAGATTTTGCCAAGATTGTGATCGTGTGTGCCTCGACACTTAACTCTCCACGTTTTGTCCGTTTGATAAAACCTTCAACCCCAATCATATCACCGATATCTAAGAGGTTTATTTTTTCTTGTTCGCCCTCTGGATTTTTAAGCGTATTTTCGTGGCTGTAAATTTGAATCTTGCCTTGTTGATCGTATAAATCAATAAACATCCCAGAGTTTCGAATAGAGCGAACGCGTCCCGCCACGGTCACAATATCTTTCGAAACCGTATCATTTTCCAATTCGGCATATTGATCGTTTAAGTCTTTTGAAAAATGCGTTGGTTTAAAAATATTTGGATACGCATTTATCCCTAGGCCTTCTATTTTTCTTAATTTTTCTAAACGATTGTCGCGTTCACTCATGATAGATCCTTTTTAAGTTAAAAAAAACACCGCTATTGCGATGTTCGTGTTTGGTACGAAACAACATCGCATCTTATGCGGCGAAGAATTTCTTCAATTGTTTTCGTTTTAAGCTCATGTCGCCCACTATACCTTTATCTCTTTTAAATTTCAACAAAAAACTTGCACGGCTTAAATTTACGTCCTATTATTTTTGTATTCATATTGTGCAATTCCAGCCTGCGCCGGAATGACACTTTAAAACAAGGAGTTTTATTATGTTTACACGGTTACGGAATTTAATTGGCTATCTTATTCTTGGGGCTATTGCAGCCTATGGAACTTATTATTTTGGAAATGATTTTGGTCAAAAATACGTTGCCATTACAAAATCAGCCTTGTTAAAAACCGTCAAAAAAACAGTCGATCATGTGCAAGAAGAAGCCAAACGTGCCGTTGGACGCGCACAATCACAAGCGAAACAATCTGTGCTTAATATCAAAAATGCCGCACGGGATAGCCGTGATGCTTTGAAAAATTCTGCAAAGAAAAGTGGGCAAGATTTGGTTTCTGGCGGTAAAGGTATGTTTAATGTTGGAAACATTGTCGGGTTAGCTACAGGACAAAAATCCGTTAAAGATATTGAAGCTGAAGCCAAAGCCAAAGCCAAAGCCGAAGAAGATAAACTTCGCAACGCTGCAAAATCTCAGGAAGATGTTTTGAAAGCAAAAGTTAAAGCTGAAGAAGACCGACTAAAAGCAGAGCTGAAAAAAGTTGTTAACCTCGATGCGTTGGAAGCTCAAATTAAGAATGATGTTCTTTCTGCAACGACTTATGCCATTAAAAAACATTGGGATATTTTACTTGCGGCAATCCTTTCTCTGTTTGTGTTAATCGGCAGTGTTTTCTTAAGTGTAAAGAACATCATTTTGTTTATTCTTATCCTTCTTGGCAAAACAACTGTTGGTTCTGTTAAATTAGTTTCTAAGGGCATTAAAGGCAAGAAAAAGAAATAATGGAAATAACCTACTACCCAGATCCTTTTTTGCGTAAACTTGCTGATCCGATAGACAAGATCACGCCTGCCGTTTTGAAAACGCTAGACGAAATGATTGAATTTATGTATGTCGCAAATGGCTCTGGTGGCGTTGGTTTGGCAGCCCCACAAATTGGCCTTTCAAAAAGACTGTTGGTTATGGATCCAAGTTCACGTGAAGACGAGAAGATTAAGAAACCTCTTTTCTTCATCAATCCCGTCATTACACATGTTTCCAAAGAAGAGGTTGAATATGAAGAAGGATGCCTCTCTTTACCCGATATTTTTGCACCCGTTACTCGTCCAGAAGCTTGTATTGTTAAATATTTGGACCGGAAAGGTCAGGAAAAAACGATAGAGGCGGATGGTTTTCTGGCGCGCGTCATTCAACATGAATTGGATCATTTGGACGGCAAACTCTTTATTGACTATCTTTCCCCACTTCGGAAGCAGATGGTTGGTAAAAAACTCAAACTTTTAGAAAAAATATATAAGGAAAAAAACTAAATGAATACAAAACTTAAATTAGGACTGGCGGCTCTTTTGATTTTAATCTTGGGCTATACTGGCTTTTATTACTCTGTTACGCATGGCTTTGATGTTAAAATGGCCTTTCAATTACGTGAAAAAAATAAAAAAAATTCTACAGAAGAAATTTTGAAAATTTTAAATTCTGGGGCGGCCGGAGCAAAAGAATGTTTAGCTCTTGGTATCAATGATATTTTTGAAAAATGTCGTGAAAAAGTTGGATTCCCATCTAATCCATACAAGCGCCAAGATGCATTAAAAACGTGTGCCATGTATGAATCTTTGATTTATTTGGCTGAAGAATCTAAAACAGGTTTTAAAAACTGTGCAAAACAAGAAAAGACTAATGACCAAACGAAATAAAATAAGTGCCTTTTTAGGACTGCTCATTCTTGTGGGTTACATTGGTTTTTATTACCATGTAACCCATGATTTTAAAGCCAATATAAATGTTGATCCTTTTATGATTAGTTCTGTGGCCAAGCAATTTAAAACACAGGAATCACGTGCTGCTTATGTCATGGACCGCCTTAAAGCCAGCAGCCATTGCGAAATAAAAAACAATCCTTGTGAAAATGAGATTGGTTTTTTTATTAATCCTTACAACCGCCAACGTTCTTTGATTTCGTGTGAATCGCGCTTACGTACTTTGATTTTGGTTCAATTTATCAATGATCCTGAATATGATTGCAGGCCTAAATTACAACCTCCTCACCCAATGAAAAAGAAGTAATATGAAACACAAAATCGTTTTTATGGGAACGCCCGATTTTGCGATTCCAGCCCTAGAACATATCGCGAAAGAACACAATGTCGTTGCTGTTTATAGCCAACCTCCCCGCCCTAAAGGTCGTGGTCAAGAGGTTCAAAAAAGCCCAGTTCATTTATATGCCGAATCGCTTGGCATTCCGATTTTTACCCCAGCCAATTTTAAAGATTCCATCGCTATTGAAATTTTTCAACAACATGCGGCGGATTTTGTCGTCGTCGTTGCGTACGGTTTGATTTTACCCCCCGCTATTTTTGAAGCCCCTAAAATAAACACCGTCAATATACATGCTTCTTTACTGCCCCGCTGGCGTGGCGCTGATCCTATTCGCCGAGCCATTATGGCCGGCGACGACGAAACGGGTGTGGCGATCATGAAAGTTGAAAAAGGATTAGATACAGGTGGCATTTATTTAGAGGAGCGCACCCCTATTGTTTCAGACGACACAGGTGAAAGCCTGCACGACATTCTTAGCTTTTTAGGCGCCCATCTTATCATGGAATATCTAAATAATTACAATAACCTAGAAGAAAAACCTCAGTCTTTGGATGGGATTACTTACGCCCATAAATTATCTAAAGAAGATTTCAAAATTGATTGGCAAAAACCCGCGTATGACATTTATAATCAAGTACGCGCCCTTTTTCCAATGGGGGCTTTTTTTCAATTTGAAGACGATCAAATTAAAATTAAAAAAGTGACTCTTTTAGATGAAAAAACAGATTTAAAACCAGGCACTATTTTATCAAATGATTTAAAAATTGCCTGTGGGAATGGCACCGTTTTACAGTTAGATATTCTACAACGCCCTGGAAAAAAAGTGATGGATCGCGACGATTTTTTAAAAGGATTTTCACTTTTTGGGACTTTAAAATGATCATTATGGGCATTGATCCTGGGTTGCGCCACACAGGATGGGGTTTAATTGATAAAACAGGGTCAACTTTGAAATATATCGACCAAGGGACGATTTCCCCGAAAGCAACAGATACGATGTCAAAACGACTTGCCTTTATTTATCAAGGTCTTTCGCCTATTTTAGAAAAATACAAACCTCAACTTGTTGGTATTGAAGAAGTTTTCAGCAACAAAAATCCAAAAACCACCCTTTTGTTGGGTCAAGCCCGTGGTGTTGCTTTGATTACACCAGCTTTGTTTGGTGCGGAAGTTTTGGAAATTAGTGCCACAGCCATTAAAAAAGCCATTGTTGGCACTGGACGTGCGGACAAAAATCAAATTCAAATGATGACCCGTATTTTACTGGGCGGACAGGTTCAATTTGATTCAGAACATTCTGCCGATGCCTTGGCGACCGCCATCACAACAGCACATATAATTTGAATTCTAATATTGACTTCCCTAAACGACTATGTTATAAAAGGCCTCGCTTAAATAAAAAAAACAAAGAGATTTTACGATGAAACGTACTTTTCAACCTTCAAACCGCCGTCGCCACAACAAGCAAGGCTTTCGCGCCCGCATGGCAACTGCAGGTGGACGCAAAGTGTTAAATGCACGTCGAGCAAAAGGCCGCAAACGTCTATGTCCAACAAACTAGTCTCGCTAAAAAAGAGATCTGATTTTGTTAAAAATCGAACAGAAGGGGTGGCATATCGCACACCTTTTTTTGTTTTACGCACGATGCCTTGGAAAAAAGACGAAATCGGCATTGGTTATGTTGTTTCCAAAAAAGGAATTGATAAACGTGCTGTTACCCGCAATCGTGTGAAACGTCGCTTACGCGCTTTGGCAGATTCCGTTCTTTTAGAAAATGGCAATCTTGGAACAGCGTATGTTTTTTATGCCCGCCTCAAAGCTTTTGATGCCCCTTTTGATCAAATGAAAACCGATTTACTAAAATGTTTAAAACCGTCCTCTTAAAATTCATCCGTCTTTATCAAATTCTGCTTTCCCCTGTTTTCGGACGAAATTGTCGCTTTACCCCATCTTGTTCTGATTACACAACACAAGCAATTGAAAAACATGGTGTTTTAAAAGGCTCTAAACTGGCTGCAAAACGCCTTTGCAAATGCCATCCTTGGGGAAAATCCGGCTACGACCCTGTGCCAGATAAAGAAGATTAAAAAAAACAGTTTTTTAAGCAAATGAATATTTAGAAACGGCTTTAACAATAACCTCAGCCAATTTCGTTTGATGCGAATCCTGCCCCAACAGTTTTTCTTCGACAGGGTTAGATAAAAATCCAAGTTCTGCCAAGGCAGATGGGACCGTTGATTTCAATACGGCGAACGGCGCACTGCGGTGTGTTGTTTTTAAATATTTCACTTCCTCATCCGCTTTTTTCACTGCACTTACAATTAATTCCGCCAATATAATACCTTCTTGGACCGCTAAATTTTGGCCGAATTCCCCGAGGATAAACTGTGTGTTCTTATCATAGTTTTCAAAGCCTGAAATACCAATCAAGTCAGCAGCGTTTTCACGCTCTGCTAATTTTGCCGATTCTTGGTCTGTCGCTTTTTCTGATAATGTATACACAGATAGTCCGCGCGCAGAACGATTTGGGTTGCTGTCAGCATGTATCGATATAAATAAATCCGCTTTTTTATCCTGACCAAAACGCGACCGATCTTTTAGTTTTAGATATTTATCCGTTCGACGCGTCATGTGAACTTCATAACCTTTGCGTTTCAACAACGCTTCAACCTTTTTTCCAACTGCCAACACAACATTCTTTTCGAGGGTTCTATTTTTTCCAATCGCCCCTGGGTCTTTTCCGCCATGTCCTGGATCAAGCACAATAATAGGCTTTTTTCTTTCCCGTTTCACAATAGGCACCGGCGCAGGCTCGGCTGTTGTTGCGTTTTTAGGCGCCGTGGCTAATGCTGAAAAAGCATCCACTTTTGCATCAAAATCTTTTTGCGCAATATTCGTTACATCAAATACATGTCGATAACCAGATCCACCGACAGGATTTAAAATAAATGCATTTGACAGCACCGCGGGTCTTTTTAAATCCAAAACAACACGGAAAAAATCAGAATCCAAACGACCAAAACGGATGGCGTTTACAACCCCCATTGTGCTTGTTTGAGGTTTTAATTCTAAATCTGCAGATGTTTTAAAATCAATCACGATACGGTTTGGATTGGCTAAATACATTGATCGATGTGAAATAGAATGGAGTGTTTCCAATACGAACCGCGTATCGGCTTTTCCTTGAATACCAAAGCGGTAAAATCCTTCGATATGTAAAGCGAATACGCGCAGTGGTTTCATGGCAACCGCCAATGAAAATAGTCCTGCTCCTTTTAAAATTGTTCTTCTCGAAATCTTTTTCATGTCTTTAAATCTATATCATAATTTTATTGAAAATACAATGTAAATGTATTTATTGTTCCGTCTAAGCACTGTAAGGTCATCTCATCTAATTGTGCCTGCGCTCCGTTTATTAGGATGGATGTCACACTTTCCCATTGCAACGAGCCAAAATAAATACAGTTTTGACGAGACACTTTTTGATATGAAATTGAAAATTGACTTGCTTTTAAAACAGGACGCACCGAGAATTCTTCACCGAAAGGATCCTTGTTCGTTTTAATGGCGCCCATTCTTTCTAAATAAGAAATCGTTAAGCCATCATAACTGGATCGACCCGAAAAAAGTGTTTGGATATCATCCGCCAATTCATTTATATGACTGATAGATTCCATACGTAATAAATTTGTTCTGGCTCGAGTATAAATTGTCACGGCTCCGATGGTCATAATTCCCATCAAGCCAATTACCGCCAGTGTTTCAATCATTGTTCTTCCGGATTCACGTGTGTGCATAAAAAACTCTCCCTTTTCTAAAGGAGAGTATAACGCATTTTGTTTTTGAAATAAAGGTTTTTATCCTTCTTTTACATCTACGCCCAGTCGTTTTAGGTTCGCGATTAAGTTTGGATGTCCGCGCAGCGCAAAGGCTGGTGGGTCAATCACACTCTCCCCCTTAACCGAACACGCCATGACAATTAATCCCATTGTCCCGCGCAAATCTGGACCATTAACCGTTGCTCCGTGAAAATTTTCAGATGGATCCCCTTCGATTTCAATAATCGCGACATCCCGCTTTTCCGTTGCACTTACTTGGTATGTCTCTTCTTGTGCTTCGATTTTTACCCCCATTTTTTGTAATCCAGGGACATGCACAGTTCGTGTCGACCAAACAGGATCGACGATATAGGACTTTCCATTGGCGCGCGCCAAAACGGCGGCCCAAATTTGATGTAAATCTGTTTCCATTCCGGGAAATGGCGACATTAACATGGTTTGCGGTTGCATATGCTTAAAATCTAAATCATTTGCCGCAATGTGCAAAGTGTCCCCTTCAACCGTTGTTAAAACCCCATCTGGCAAAACATCGCGCAACTGTGTTAAAAACGGGCTCATGGTATATGTATCAATCCCTTTTAAAGTAATCCGCCCCCGTGTTGCGACGGCCAACATGGCGTACGCGGCGGCCTCCAGACGATCTGGCATAATGATATAATCAACACCCCCCAATAAGCCAACAGGACAGGCACCTTGGCGTTTAATTAACCCTGTTTCTCCTTGACCAATAAAGCAGGCTTGGCCATATGCCATCATAGACAACATATCCATTAAATCGAAAATTTCAGGTTCTTGGCTGGCGCCATACATCATTGCATTGTGTGATCCAACCGTGGATAATAACCAGTGCATCGTTGCCCCATGCGATGGTCGCGGTGTTGTGTAAACGCGTGGATGGTCGGAACAGGGCATTTCTTTTGGTAATTTAAATACCATATCAAGATCGCCCGTGTATTCAATAGACACACCCAGATTTAATTTTAACAACTCTTCATGAAAGTCATGTCCACGGCCTTTCTTTCCCCATTTGCATCCACCCGGCACAGGCACAATGAGTGAATCAAATTCTTTTGTAATGGAAAAACGAGCCAACAATGCTCCCCATAAATAATAAGACGCGCGAATTTTTTTTGCCGTTTCCCGAGGGATACGATTTGTTTTAATTTTGTGCGCGTGCACTTCTAAGATACGTTCTTCTGGTTGATAGGCGACTTCCGCGCCTAATTCTCGCAACATATCGCACATATCAATCACGTCTGTGATATGTGGGACATTTCGCAAGGTCACCAATTCGTCTGTTAAAACCGTTGCGGCCATTAAACCGAGCACCGCGTTTTTTGCGCCAGAAATTTCAACCACGCCAGAGACCGGTTTTCCACCATTTATTATTAATTTTTCAGGTAGTTTAATTGTCATTATTCTATTCCTTTTATTTGTTTTTTATTTTATTCTTCTTTATTTTTATCTACTGTAACCGATTTTTTCTTCTGATACAAATACATTTCGATAGATCACTCTTTGATTAGATCGATTTTCGAATCCATCGCATAACCGTTACATTTGAGATTCCTGTTATTTTTTCAATTTCTCTAAAACTTTTGCCAGCCTTATATAATTCAAACACACGGTTTTGAATATCTAACCCATATCCCCGGGGATTTCTTTTGGTATAAAGAGGTGGTATCGGTTTGTTGGACAGGAAAGTGGCAAAATTAAGCTACTATCTGTTTAATTATCGTACCACTTTTTTCTCATGTT
>JAFGVS010000024.1 GCA_016937865.1 Alphaproteobacteria bacterium | reverse complement strand
TAAACCCAGAGGGGAAAATTATAATTCCAGAATCTTAAAAATATAAAAAAACACCTAAATAAAACCTTAGGTGTTTTTTTTGTTAAAGGGGCTTGACAGTCTATAAACGAATCATATATATGTTTGTCTATATGTTAAATTTTAAAAAATACGAATTATATGCCGAGAACAAGTCGAGGAAAAAAACGCACCCTACCTTTTTGTGTCAATAAAAATACGTCTCATTGTCGGGAGTGTTTAAATAAAAAATTTGGCACAAGAGTACGGTCAGGCAATATTGAGACAATTTATTGTCAAAAATTGAGAGCCTTTACCTCTTATACCGTTGAAAAGGAATCTGTCTTTGGATAGATTCCTTTTTCCTTTTCTTGATCTTTTCAATCGAATCTCATAGACTTCTCCTATGATTCAAAAACCAGATTTTATTCGTGGGAAATGGCAAACTAATATTCCCCTTTCCAAAATGACTTGGCTGAAACTCGGTGGCACTGCTGACGTTTTTTTTGAGCCAGCAGATATTCAAGATCTACAAGATTTTTTACAACATTATGATGGTCCTTTAACGGTCCTCGGCGGTGGGTCAAATACGCTTGTTCGTGACGGCGGTATTCGTGGTGTTGTTATTCATCTAGGTTCTCAATTCATTGGCATAACTGCTTCAAATGCAACCTTAAAAGTAAAAACAGGCACCCCTTCCCGTAATGTTGCCATTGCAGCTGCGAAAGCTGGCCTAACGGGGCTTGAATTCCTGTATACAATCCCTGGCACATTGGGTGGCGGGATGCGTACGAACGCCGGATGTTATGGTGGAGAACTGGCCGATCATTTAACCGAAATCCAAATTGTCACCCGTGATGGAAAATTAAAAACATTGTCTAATGCGGCGTGTGGTTTTTCCTATCGCAATAGCAAAATTCCAAAAGATTGCATCGTTGTCGAAGCGACGTTTGAGTGTGCAAAAGGAAATTCCGAGGATATTTTAAAGCAAATGGAGGAAACGCAAGCCAAGCGCAATGCCAGCCAACCTTTTGGGCAAGCAACCGCCGGATCAACCTTTAAAAATCCAGAAGGTGACAGCGCGGGACGTTTAATTGAAGCTGCTGGCTTAAAAGGCCATGCCATTGGCGGCGTTCGTGTTTCTGAAAAACATGTTAATTTCTTTATTAATGATGGAACGGGCACGGCTGCTGATTTTGAAGCCTTGCTGTATTTTGTTCAGGATAAAGTTTTTCAATCGTCTGGGATTAAGCTGACCCCGGAAGTTCAGTTTGTTGGTGAGAAATAGCGCGATAAATATTACAAGGAAAGAGCGACGCGTAGCAGATTAACGCACACACTCTTTCCAGCCTGGGAACAAATACCCCCTATTCCCAATCTTTAATTATTATAACCTTACTCAAATCCTATGCTTTATAAACTATGGTGTCAATATGTCCTCCATTTGTATTTATAAAATAGATACTCCATCGTGATTTTACTTTATCCAAAAAATATCCTTGCTTTTGCTATTTCTATCCTTTAGAAAATACAATAATTATGGATGAATTTGATACGGACGACGGCGTCCTTATTCCAGAAGAAACAGAAGAAGGATGCCCGGAAGGGTATCTAGATGATTTAGATAGTGATTAAATAAGGGCCTATATGGCCCTTTTTTTAAAAGATGACGGACATCCCGACACCCAATTGTCGTGTCCGGTTTTGTGGTTCGTACCATCCGGTTAAATCAGGTGAAACCCAAACGGTTGAGTCATCAATATCCCATTGTCTGTAAAAGATTTCAAACGCCAGGCTTGTTTTATTTGGTAAATCTTTGATGAATTTTAATGATGCACGAAAACCACGTCCATCATTTTGTTTATTTGTAAAATCATAATAATTTCCGGCAAGAATTGGTGTTAAATAGCCCATGTAAGAGGTTTGCTCCCCTTCTAAAAAGTAATCATATTCAATCGATGGGTTGAGCGCCCAACCAAACATTTGGTACTTCATTTCAAGCCCGATTGGCACATAGGTGTATTTGGATTGTCTTTCATATCCGATTCCACCAGTATCACTGATTAAATTATTTGAATTATCATTTAAGTATCGACGCCCTAATCCTGCATATGGAGTAAAACGTAAATTCCCCCGCAATAAATCTTTCCCAATTAATCCCCGGTATGAATAAAAATTATCTGGTACGCCTTTCGTTACTCCCGTTCCATTGTATTCAATTTTTCCCTTCCCATTTTCCGCCTCTAATCTGGCAAAAAATGAATTGTGGTAAGATACGGATCCTTTTACACCTAACAACCGTCCTTTTTCAGACATAATTCCTGGTTCAAAATATTTGTGTTGGTATGAATTTATACCAGCTTCGAATTCAAAATTTTTCGCAGATACACCTGTGGTTAACAGCAATGCTGTCATTAGAAAAAATCGTTTCATGAACCTCTCCTCTCTTATCCTTTTGTAAAGCGTATCCGATTTCGCTTTCTGGCGCAAGAAAATAAAAAATTATTTTAGGCTCTGTTCGATTTCCGTTAACTCTGAATAAAGATTCTTTCTTTTTCTTTGGCCTCCAAGACCTTTTTCAGAAACTTTTTATTTTTTAAATACATAAAAAGAACCATCCTTTCGGATGGTTCTTTTCCCCCAAGATATAATCTTGCTTGCCTATGGAAAAATAATCTTTCTTCGTCTTGGGGGGTAATAATTTATATGTTTAACCTTAAATTTAACTGTATCGTATTTTGGTTTTAGATAAAAGTCAAATAAAAAAACCGGGAAATCCCCGGTTAATTCTATACTATAAACTAATCTCTTTTAATTTACCCATTTCTTTTTCTGTTCTTTCTGTCCAGAAAGCGATCTTCTCCTGTCCTTTTCTTAGTTCTTCGATCATTTGAGTCTTTTGCTCTTCTGTAAATTCTTCATTTTGCTTTAATGCGGCAATCTGTAACTCAAATAAATCAGTCGCATATTCCAGGCCAGGCAACGTTTTTTCTTTTTTTATCTGGGCCAATTCAATTCGAGATTCATTGTACTCTGTGACTTTCTTTATGGCCCTCTTTCGTCCCTTTTCATAGCGTTTATACACTTTTTTTGACGGGGTTTTGAATGGAATCGTATATTCTGTATTGGCGATAGACTCCACATCGTTTTGTTGAGATTGCGCCGCGAAAGGGACCAAAAATCCCATTAGAATAATAGACATTGTGATTAGATTTTTTTTCATTTTAAATTCCTCACTTTGCGCATTAATATACCACAAAAAAGAGTCTAAAGAAATGAAAAAATTAAGTTCCTTTTATTTGAAGAAGCAAAAAACCTCTACATTATGTAAAGGTTTTTTGTCTTAATTGGGCAGGCGAGCCAGCTTTAGGCTGATTCACCTGTTATGAGAAAAAAATTATCATTTTTAATTTTAATTTTGGGTCTAGACAACTTTAGATACAAATGGGAGTATCTAAGCCATGGAAAAAGCTACCAAAAATAAGTATTTAAATCACG
>JAFGVS010000023.1 GCA_016937865.1 Alphaproteobacteria bacterium | reverse complement strand
TTATCATTCAAGTGCAGGTTACATGTTCCCATTGTTGCAGTATTTAGCGGCCACAAAGCAGCCTCTTTATATTACAGATGGCACGGAAGATATTTTTGTTCTCGGAGCTAAAGGACCTCAGAAGTTTTCTGATGTTGAGCCTAAAATTAAGACTGCCAATTTGGAGGAAGATTATAACCTTAAATTTAAGTCACTTGCAGAAGAAAATGATATAGAGGTTGTTTGTGCTAATCCTCCAGCTGGTTTAGGTTGGACTTTTGCCACCTTGGAAGAAAGAGAACAAGTGAATTGGGTGGAGCTTTTTAAGAATCCTCTTAAATTACCTTCCATTGAAACTCTTTTTCTAAACGAAGAAGAAGCAAAGGTTTTTACTCTTGAACTTGAAAATTTTAGAAGTTCTTTTATAACGGTTTCAGAGAAACTTGATACCGATGATGCTGTCTTAACGGCAGAGGAAAAATCCATTGGATGGGGTTTCTTTGATTTGGTTAAAGGACTTTCTGATAAATGGGTTTTAGGACAACATTTTTCTAAAACTGATTCTGAAGGAGTTTTGACCATTGCTGAAAAATATGGTGTTCAAGTATTTGATAAAAGAGATGCATCTGGTCTTTTAGGTTGGAGAGGCATTGATTTTAGCAAACAGGCGCATTTGATGAATGTTTGTGTTGGCATGTTAAATATTGCAAGCACTACTAGTTGGATGGCTCTGACAATGTTTCCGGAGCGAAGGCAAACAATTTATTTTGCAAATAAGGATTCTAATAAAATTTGGAAAACTATTGCAGATGCCTTGCCGACAGTTCAGGCTATTGGTTTTGACTCTAGCTCTGATTTGGAAGAAATTGCAGAAAAAACGAAATCATTTTTTAAGTAATTTTTTTCTCATAGTATATTAAGAAAGGTTCGTATCGCAAGATACGGACCTTTCTTTTTTGTTTATTGACAAGTTGTTTTTTTTTAGTTAAGTTGTTTTTTTTTAACGCTTATTCTTAATTTAATTAAATCTCTATTTTATATGAAAAAGATCTTTATTATTTTCGGACCTCCGGGTTCGGGCAAAGGAACGCATTCAGCACGTCTTGCATGTTCTTATAATATCGCACATCTTTCTACAGGAGAGATGTTGCGTCAAAAAGCAAGCGACGAAGAGCGGGCTTTAATGAAAAAAGGGATTTTGGTCTCTGATAATCGACTAGTTGAACTTTTGCGTGTACGTATTCAAAATTCGGATTGTGATAATGGCTTTATTTTGGATGGATTTCCACGAAATCTTCTACAGGTAGAGCTTTTGGATAACTTGTTAAAAGAACAATCTTTATCTTTAGAAGCCGTTATTGCATTAGAAGCACCAGAAGATGTTCTTCTTTCCCGCTTGTCTGGTCGGCGATTTTGTCCGAATTGTTCCAATAATTATCATCTTACATATGATCCACCCGAACAAGATGGTTTTTGTTCTTGTGGATTTGAGTTGCGACAGAGAGCTGATGATAATTCAGAAACGATTAGAGCGAGACTTCGTGTTTTTAAAGAAGAAACGATTCCTTTATTGGATGTTTATTCTTTACGTAGTCTTCCGATTATTCACGTTGTTTCTGCGGGGGAGATAAATGACGTCCAAAAGATTATTTATGAACGGGTGCAGTCAACACTCTTATTGAGTCGATTTGTCTAGGCTTAAAAAAAAACCATCGAAAGATGGTTCTTTTTTATTGTTTTAAGATTATTTTGTTGGAACAGTTGGTTGTTCCGGGATTTTGGTTTGTTGTGTTTGTGTTGCTTCTTCTTTGATTAATGATTCTTTGGCCTTGGCTGTGTTTTGAATATACACCATCATTGAAAGTGTCATACTGAGAGCAAAAAATGCAATTGCAAGATATGTTGTCATTTTTGTTAAGAAGTTTCCCGCGCCAGCACCGGTCATGAGGCCACCCATTTTAGCGCCTCCGCCAATCCCAAGAACGCCGCCTTCAGATTTTTGGATGAGTGTAATTCCAATGAGTGCCAATCCGATGGCAACGTGTACAACTAAAAGTATTGTAAGCATAATAAGTTTCTCCGTTATTTTTTAACTACAGTTTAATGGCTAATTTTTCTTCTGTAAAGCATTCGATTTTATCGCCTTCGGCAATGTCATTGTATTTCGCAAAAGATAATCCGCATTCGGTTCCATTTTTGGCTTCATTCGCATCTTGTTTTCCGTGCTTCATTTCCCCAATTTCGCCTTCATAAAGTACAATGTCATTGCGGATCAAACGGATTTTTCCTTCGCGTTTGATGGTTCCTTCGCTGACGCGACATCCCGCAACCTTTGTTCCTTTACCAACAGTGAAGACTTGGAGGATATCGGCATATCCCGTGATCGTTTCTTTGATTTCAGGTTCAAGCATACCTTCCATGATGGCTTTGAAGTCGTCAATTACATCATAAATAATAGAGTAATAACGAATATCAATGCCTTCATTTTTGGCTGTATCGCGTGCCTGTGCATTGGCACGTACATTAAATCCAATAATAATCGCATCGGTTGTTTTTGCCAATGTGATGTCGGATTCGTTAATTCCGCCTACGGCACTATGAATAAAATTAACCTTAATTTTATCGGATTTGATTTTTTGCGCTGTTTCAACAATGGCTTCGGCAGATCCTTGTACATCGGCTTTTAAAATTACCGCGAGTGTTTGGACTTTTCCGGCCTTTGCCCCCGCCATCAATGTTTCCATCCGTGTTTTATTTTGACGGATCATTTCTTTTTCTTTATGTTTGCGTGTGCGATACTCTGCAATTTCACGAGACTTGGCTTCATTGTCTAAGACAACAAAATCATCCCCAGCGATAGGTGCGGTACTGTATCCAAGAACCACGATTGGTTCCCCCACAGTTGCGGATTTCACTGTTTTATTATAAGAGTTTCTCAAGGCGCGTACGCGTCCGGCACACATTCCAGAGACAAAAATGTCTCCGACTTTTAGTGTTCCTTTTGAAATGAGAACCGTGGCGGTTGCCCCTAATCCTTTTTCTATGCGTGATTCCACGACAGATCCACTTGCAGCACAATCTTCTTGTGCTTTTAGATCAAGTATTTCAGCTTGAAGTAAAATAGCTTCTTCGAGCTTATCTAAATGGAGACGATTTTTAGCGGAGATTTCGACACATTGTACGTCTCCGCTCATCTCTTCAACAACCACGTCATGTGAAAGTAATTCTGTTTTTACTTTTTGAGGGTTTGCATCAGGTAAATCAATTTTGTTGATCGCTACAATTAAAGGGACGCCCGCAGATTTTGCATGTGAAATGGCTTCGATGGTTTGTGGTTTAATCCCATCATTGGCCGCAACCACAAGCACAACAATATCTGTAACTTTGGCACCACGAGATCGCATGGCAGAGAAGGCGGCGTGACCAGGGGTATCAATAAAGGTGATTTTATCTCCGGATTTGATTTCAACTTGATAGGCCCCAATATGTTGTGTAATTCCTCCGGCTTCTCCAGAAACAACGTCTGTTTCACGTAAGGCGTCGAGGAGCGTTGTTTTCCCATGGTCGACGTGTCCCATAATGGTGACAACAGGTGCACGGCTGACTTCTTTGACATCTTTTTTTTCTGAAGATTTTAAAAGTGTTTCAACGACTTCACTTTCGCCGACACGTTTTACTGTATGTCCAAATTCGGCAATAACGAGTTCAGCGGTGTCCGCATCAATGACTTGATTAACAGTTGCCATCGTCCCCATTTCCATTAATTTTTTCACAACAGCTCCTGATTTTTCAGATAGGCGTGTTGCAAGGTCTTTAACTGTAATGGTTTCTGGAATAATGATTTCACGTGGCCCATGTTTGATTTCTTCTTTGCTTTTATCTTCGGCCTGTTTATTTTTTTCCAAACGACGACGGAGTGCCGCAACACTTTTGCGACGATTTTCTGTGCTGATTTCGCCATCTTCACCGATAACGATGTCTTTAACCGTTAGTTTTCGACGCCCAGAATCTTTGAATGATTTTTTTTCTTTTCGATCTGAATAGTCTTCTGTTTTCTTTTCTTTTGTTTTATCAATGATGCGTTTGTCTTCTTTTATTGCATCTGGATCTATAATGGCTTCTTCGATGATCTTTTCAGCCAATTTTTCTTGCACTTTTTCTGTTTTTAATTGGTCTTCTTGTGCAAGTTGGCGTCTTTTGTCATCTAGATCTCGTGCAAGTTGGCGTTCTTTTTCTTTGTCTTCATTCTCTTTTTTGGCTTTGGAGAGAAGATTTTTTAGATGTTCTGTGTTTGCAGATTTACCTGATGTTGTTGGTGTGTCGGGACGAAAAATTCGACGTCGACGGACCACAACAGCGCTGGACGGTTTTTTTGCCGCACCTGTGGCGCCAGCGCCAATGGTTAGTGTTTTTCGTTTCTGATCTGTCATGAATTATGCATTCCCTTCATCATTATTTTCTGTTTTAGTCTCTTTTGCAAACCATTTTTCACGAAGTTTCATGATAAGTGCGTTTGCTTCTTTTTCAGAGATTTTAGGTAAAATTTCAATTAATTCATCCGCGGCTAGGTCTGCAATATCATCGGCCGTTTTTATTTTGGCTTCACCTAATTTTATTTTTTGATCAACCGTTAATCCTTCGATGCTCATTAAACTTTCGTCTAATCCAAGGTCTTTTCCTTTTTCTTCTAATTCTTTTTCTTGTGCATCAAGATAGTCTTTAGCACGTGTTTGAAGTTCCTCGACTAATTCGCTTTCAAAGCCTTCAATGCTCATGAGTTCTTCTGGTTCAACGAATGCAACTTCTTCCAATGTGCGGAAACCTTCAAGTAATAATAGTCTTGCCACAACTTCGTCAATATCGAGTGCTTTGGTGAAGATTTCAAGGCGTTCTGCAATTTCTTCTTTTCGTTTATCTGCTTCATCTTGTTCGTTCATGATGTCTAGGCGCCATCCAACAAGTTTTGATGCCAGGCGGATGTTTTGACCTTTGCGACCGATGGCAATGGCGAGTTCGTCTTGTGGTACCGCAATTTCGATAGTGTGTTCTTTTTCATCAACAACGACTTTAGAAACGTTTGCCGGCTTTAATGCACGTACTGCAAATTCAGCCACATCTTCTGACCATATGATCACGTCGATTTTTTCACCTTGTATTTCATTGATTATTGGCTGGATACGAGCCCCTTTCATTCCGACACATGTTGCAACAGGGTCGATGGTTGGGTTTTCTGTATATACCGCGATTTTTGCATGAGATCCACAATCCCTGGCAACAGATTTGATTTCGATTTCACCTTCATATACCTCAGGAATTTCTTGTTCAAAAAGTTTTGCCAAAAACATTGGGTGTGTTCGAGATAAAATAATTTGTGGACCAGAAGGGGATTCTTCCACCTTTAAAAGATACGCTCGGATACGGTCGCCTGTGTGTAGCATTTCGCGTGGAATCATTTCGGTTCGTTTTAAGAATCCTTCGCCTTTGCCGCCGATGTCTACAAATACGTTTCCATACTCATTCTTTGTGACCACACAAGAAACAATTTCACCTTCTTTGTCTTTAAATTCATTAAACTGACGTTCTCTGTCTGCGCTGCGGATGCTTTGAAGCACATATTGACGGACAGACTGAAAAGATTGACGTCCAAATTGTAGTGGCGGTAGAAAATCTTCAATAACATCCCCAATCTTTAAATTTTTGTCGCGATGGATTGCTTTTGAAAGAACCAATTCTTGGTGTTCATTAAAATCTTCTTCTTCCATGCGCTTGTCTTCGACGACCGTCATGATTCGTTTTACGAGAATCCCACCTGTGTTGTGGTCGATTTCAATTCGCAGGTCATGTTCAAATCCATATTGGTGACGGGCCACTTTAATCATGGCTTCTTGCAGAATATTAAAGACAAGATCCTTAGATAGTTTTTTTTCTTCGGCAAGCATAGCGACCATTGCAACGAGTTCTGGTCTTGGTAGTGATTTCGAAAAATCCATAATTTTTTCTTCCTTTTCTTTGGGAAACGTATTCTGTGGATGCTCTGCGTGATTTAGCGGACATCATTTGACGTACCTTATGTACGTCTTTGTCCTAAAATCACGCCTATCTTCTCACATAATCCATTTCGTTTTGTACTCTAGTTAGAGGTTTTATTTAATTTTTTAATGTTCTTTGTATTAAATTTCTACGTTTAACTTTGCTTTTTCTACATTGTCGAAGGCGATTTCAAAAATGCCATCTTCGGTTTTAATTTTAATCATTTCGTTGGCGTCGAGAAGTTCCCCTTTAAAACGGCGGCGATCTTCGACAAGTTCTAATGTTTCGATTTTGATTTGTTTTCCAATAAAACGTTTAAAATCTTGCTGTGTCTTTAGAGGGCGGTTAATACCGGCAGACCCAACTTCTAAAATATATTTTTCGTTTACAGCATCTTCAACATCTAAAACCGCAGAAATTGTGCGACTGGCTTTTTGGCAATCTTCGAGTGTTAATGGCGCAAGATCTTTTCTTTCTAGGCGGAGGTCGAGCACTTTGCTTGTATCACGTTGAAACGCGATAATGTCGACAAGGGTATATCCATTATCTATTAAAACAGGTGTAATTAAATTGCTAATTTTTTGCAAGTCCATATAAAAATCCTATTAAAAAAAGGGCGCTCTTGGCTTCCCTTTCGTCTTTGTTCATTAATTTCAATTTAACTTAACAGTGAAAATGGTTTGAGTCAAGTGTAAAATGAGTTTAAATTTCGGTTGCGTCTAGCTCAGGATCTTTAAAAACATCTACCGTATATGTAAAAACAAGTGTGCCTTTGTGGGTAATTTCAAGGATCGATACTTTTGTTGTTTTATCAAGCTTTGAAATAATAGGTTTTGGAAAATCTGTTAATAGAATATCTTCGTGTTCGTCACGCGCTAAGAGCGCACAATCCTTGCCATTAAATCCCATTTTTGCCGATCCTGTTGGTGGCATTGGTCTCGCGGATAAAAGAAACGTTATTTCCTTCGTTTCTTCATTGAATATCACATCAAATCGTTTTTCATGTGTAATCATTTTAATCCCAATCAATCTTATTTTAATCTATATTTTTTTAAGCCTAACACCTTGTTTCTAAAAAAACAAACTTTTTTCTTGGATCGGGATTGAAAATATGATATACTCGGGAAGAGAAGAAAAGGAGAATCCGGATATGGTTCGTTTGATTTTTATGTTATTCGTAGGAATTTCAGTTGTTTGTGGTGGCGTTGATGCTGCTCGTCCGCGCAGTACGCGTGATCAGGGGAATGAGGATGTCGCTGTTCGTTCTGCTGTTCGTCGTTCTGGAAGTATTAAAAAATCCGATTCTGCAACCTCTGGGCGTCGTGGTCGTGTGCAAGGGGCTCGATCTGCTTTTGTTGGAAGTGCTGTTGTCGGAAATGAAACTGCCGCAGATGCTACAAAGAAAGACGATTATGCCAAGGTTGATGATGATGCTTTGAACCAAAAGATTAAAACGCTTAAGAATGAAGTGAACGCCGTTGAACAATGTGTAATGACGCTTTGTGATGCTGGAACAGACAGTGATGAAACAACGATGGCGCTTTGTTCAAATGATTATAAAAAGAAGAAATTGGCTGATCGTGAAGAAAGTTTGCGTGAAAATGAAGACGCCGTTCGTCGGACTTTGTCTGCCATTCCACGTCAAAAACTAACTTCTGCTGAAAAAGATTTATATGATTCCATTAATGTTCCGGAAAAACAAGAAACAGAAGATGATTCTTTGGATTTTGATAGTTTGATGGGGCAAATTGAAGACATGTCTGACTCTTTAGATACAGCGGGTGGACAACGTCGGGTTACCGGTGATGTTCTTTTAGAAAAGGCTGTTGAAATTTGTGCAAATAAATTTCCAGAAGTTGTTCTTAATAAAGATGATTTTATTGCTTTAATGACGGTGCGTGCGGATAATTCAGCCTCTGCTCTGTCTGAATATTATGATAAAAAAGCCTATAAATTAGAGGTTGCTTTGGATCAAGCTAAAAATAAGCTTCAAATGGCGGCTGTGAATGCTCATCGTGATTTAGAGGATACAGATACTTGTGTGCAGTCTATTATTACAAAGGCGCAATCTTTGTATGGGGCGAATTTTGCAGAACTGGCACGATGTGATGATTTAACGGATAGTTGTGCTGCGAAGAATTTTGCGCAATTTGAAGATTCAAAGTCGGCTTTTGCAACAACGTTGGATGGCTGTAAAGATGGGGATTCTGCTTGGGAGCTTGCTTTAATGCAGGTTCAAAGAACTTTGGCACAATCCGCAAAATCTGAAATATTTGAAAGTAAGTCAGAGTCTGTTGAGGCTTTGGCGGAAGTCCAAGAAATGTGTCTTTCTGAAATGTCATCATGTATTGAAAATATTTGCGGTGGCGCAGAATCTGGAAATATTTTCTGTTATTCTGGAAACGATCCATTTAGAGGCAAGGGGGGCGGTTTGAATCTTTATAAAGAATCTGATGTAAATAAAGTGACCTCTATTTTCCAAAAGATGAATAAAAAATATAATATTGAGCTAAAGCAGGTTACTTTACAAGATGCTAAACAAGCCTGTGCACATCGTTTTGAAAAATGTGATAATCGCCTTGCCTTGTTGGCTGAAAATCCAGACCTTTCTAAACAAATGTTGGATACAAATTTAGATGCGAATCGTTTGTTTAAACAGTCTTTTGCAAATATTCAAATTAAGGCAGATCGTGATTTCACGAAACACGAAGGTAATATTTTGGAAACCCAATTGGCTGCAATAAAAACACGCTTGGCAACACGTGTTGAACTGGCTCAGGCTGAATTGACAGAAGAAAAGGCCGAAATGACTGCGAAGACAGATCTTGAAAAAGCAAAAATGCTCTCTGAGACGGATCTTGAGAAAGCAAAAGTGCAAGATTTAAAGCAGCGTAATCAACTCGAAGTTTCTGCTAAAACAAGTGAACTGGCGAAAGAACGTGATATTGAAAAAGCGGCTTTGGAAGATGAGGCCGTGCGCTCTGAAAATGAAAAAGAGATGGCTGTGCGAAAAATGACGGCTGAAACTGAGAAGATGAAGTCGGAAACAAAAGCTGTCCGGGACAAAATTCAAAATAAAGCAAAGCTTGCACGTGTAAAACAAGAGGGTCGTATTGATGCCGAACGTGCTGAAAAAGATCCGTTTTATAAAATGTTCTGTGATGAATATGGTGGAGAATTTGATCAAGAAAAGCGTACCTGTACATTTGGTGTTCATGCGACTAGAAATAATAGAAATAGTTGGGATTTCACGGTTTCTGTAAGTCCAACTCAAGGAACCAGTCTCGTTTGTAAAAAAGGGAATCATGGTATAAGTAAAAAACCTAAAGGTTGTACGTTTAAAAATGGAAAAGGTTTAAAAGGGAATAAAGGAATGTTTAGTACAGGGAAAAGTTGTTCTCTTCCTTCGTTAGACAAGATTTTCCAAGTGGCTAAAGCAGGAAAAGATATTGGAGGGACTTGTTTTGGAACTCTAGATCTTGGCGATGCTTTGCAAAAAATTATTGGAAACACGACGGGTGATGATAAGTGATAAAAGACTTTTAATTATTAAAAAAAAACACCCTTTTAAAAGGGTGTTTTTTTAACTTATATATTTTATTTTTCGAATGCTTTAATGGTTTCAACATCTGTGATGGCAGAACACGTCATACCGTTTGTAATCCGTCCAGCTAGTCCGCAGAGCACTTTGCCAGCGCCGATTTCAAATGCTTTGTCATATCCGGTGTTAACGGCTTCGGAAATACATTCCGTGAATCGTACACGTCCGGTAAATTGTTCCAGAAGGTGTGTTTTTATTTTCTCCGGATCTTCTTCTTGGTTCGCGCTATAGTTTGAAATCAATGGCAATAAAGGTTTGTTTAAGGTGATTTCTTCAAATAATTCGGCCATTTTTTCTTTGGCGGGTTGCATTAAGGCGGAATGCACGGGTGCCGATACTGGTAAAATTAACGCACGTCTTGCGCCTGCGGTCGTCGCGAGTGCACATGTACGATCAACGGCGCCTTTGTGTCCACTGATCACGGTTTGTCCTGGGCAATTGTCATTGGCAATTTGAACTAATTCAGAGTCTGTTGAGGCTTCTTGACAGATTTCACCGATGATCATCATATCTAATCCGATAATGGCAGCAATTGCACCAATACCCACGGGGACGGCTTCTTGCATGAAGGTTCCACGTGCGCGGAGCAATTTAGCTGTATCGCTTAGAGACAGTGAGTCAACCGCACAAAGGGCAGAATATTCCCCAAGAGAATGACCAACAACGCTGTTTGCCAACTCCGTGATCTTTTTCCCGGTTTCTTTTTCAAGTGCGCGTAAGGCCGCGATAGAAACTGTCATTAAAGCTGGTTGTACATTGGCGGTAAGCGTTAGATCTTCGGTCGGGCCGTTAAAGATGAGGTTAGATAATTTTTCGCCCAGTGCTTCATCGACTTCGTCGAAAACTGCTTTGGCTTCTGGATACGTATCGTAGAGGTCTTTGCCCATGCCAACTTTTTGAGAGCCTTGGCCGGGAAACATAAAGAGGGTGTTCATTTTGTGTTCTCCTGGAAATTAATCCTGGCTGTGTAAATTGCCGTTATCGCGGGCTGTATGCGATGTATTATATATACATCTTGGCCCTAAAAAGACAATTTTCTCAACCCATGACCACTGCGTTTTAATTTCGTTGTGTGGGTAGATCGGACTACTTCCGTTTTGTTGGTTGTTTGAGGTAATTGATTTTTAGGTTATCGTAGGAAACGAAAAGAGTCAATCTTTGATGGTTGAGGTGTGAATTTTTAAAACACAACGGTTTATTTTTCAAAAAAACTATGTTACGATGTCTCAAATAAATAAAGGAAGCATGTATGAGAGATTACAGAAAAATTATACAAGCGGTTGATAAACCTATTGTATTTGTTGGTTTGATGGGGGCAGGGAAAACAACAATTGGACGACGGGTTGCCCGTCGACTGGGGTTGTCTTTTAAGGATTTAGATAAAGAAATTGAAAAGGCCTCTGGATCGTCTATTGTCGATTTATTTTTGTTATATGGGGAGGAATGGTTTCGCAAAGGGGAGACGGGTGTTTTAAATCGTGTGCTTCACAAGGCTCCTTTAATTAAAGTTTTATCAACCGGTGAGGGGGCTTTTTTAACCCCAGAAAATCGCGAATTGATTAAACAAGAGGCTATTTCCATTTGGCTAAAAGCGGATTTAGATTTATTGGTGAAACGGACTTCGCATCGCGATACGCGCCCACAATTACTTAATGTGGATGCTCGTGATGTTTTAGATAAGCTTATTGAAAAACGTTACCCAATTTATCAACAAGCCGATATTGTTGTTGAAACAAAAGATGAGCCTTTATCTAATACAGCGGATAAAGTTTTAGAGCTTTTAGAGAGAAAATATGTCTTTGGAGATTAAAACTTTTGGCTGTCGTTTAAATATTTTGGAAACAGAAAAAATTCGCGATCTCTTGTCGGATGTGCCTGATTCTGATAAAATGACGATCTTTCACTCGTGTGCGATTACAGGTGAAGCAGAGCGTCAGTTGCAGCAAGCTTTGCGGAAATATCACCGCGAACATCCAGAACGTAAGGTTGTTTTGACGGGCTGTGCGGGCCAGTTAAATCCGAAAAAATATGATTCAATGCCAGAGATTTCAAAGGTGATTGGAAATACACATAAGTTTAATAAGGCTGCTTATGCGAGCGATGATTCGCTTGTTTGGTCTTCTTTGTTGGGTAAAAATAAAATGCCACAAGAAAAGGCAGAGGCACAAAATTTCCCAGCGCACACCAAAGCTTTTATTCAAATTCAACAGGGGTGTGATCATTTCTGCACGTATTGTATTGTGCCAACGACGCGTGGGCGGTCTTATAATTTCCCAAAATCCGCGATTTTAAAAGATATCAAAAAATATTTGGCGATGGGTTATAAAGAGCTCACTCTGACAGGTGCCGATATTGCCTCTTATAAAAACCCGGCGGATGAAAGTCAGGATTTATCAGATTTAATTCAGGATATTTTAAAAATCGATGGAGATTATCGTATTCGTTTGTCTTCTTATGATCCCGCAATTTCGGCCGATTCCATTTTTAATATTATGGCCAAAGATCATCGTTTATGCCCGTTTTTACATATTTCAATGCAGTCTGGACAAGATGATGTTTTAGAAAAAATGCGTCGTCGTCATATGCAACGCGATATTCAAAACTTGATTAAGTCTGGGGAAAAACGTGTTCCGGATCTTTTGTTCGGAGCGGATATTATTACAGGGTTTCCAACCGAAACAGAGGCACAATTTGAAGAAACTTATGAATTCGTTAAGCGTATGAAGACACTTGTTCACCTTCATGTTTTTCCTTATTCTCCGCGTGCAGGTACGGCAGCCTATACTTGGAAGTCTGATCGAACGTGTGCAAAATCGCGCGCGAAACGTTTGAGAGATCTAAAACTATCAAATCAAAAAGATTCATTTAAACCCTATTTAAATAAATCGGTTGACGTCCTTAGTGAAGGAGATAATGGATATACGGGGAATTACATCAAGGTGGCTTTTTCTGGGCCAAGACCTAAAGGGGAAATGGTTTCAATTGTGCCTATTCGATTGGCGGAAGAAAAAGGAGAAATTATTCTTTTTGAGACATAATCCTTATTTACGTCAAAGATTCTTGTTTTTTGTCCTCAAATAGTGTATTTATATTGGATGTCTGTATTTTTGTTTTTTTTAATCGAAAAGTATTGGTTGAAGCGCCATAAAAAGTATCGTGCTTAGTCCCATGAAGGGGGCTAGCGGGAGTGTTCTTTTTTTCATTTTCCAACTATAAATTCCAAATAAAATCGTTCCAAAAATAATCACATAACTTAATCCAATGATGCCTGTCCATGCGCCGATCATCGCCAGCAGTTTTACGTCGCCCGCGCCAAGGCCTTCTTTTTTCCATGGGTAGGTAAAGAATCCAAGTAAGCTTGGCATGGCATATCCAATCATCGCCCCCAAGATCGCATCAAAAGGTGTTAGTAAAGCATTTGGGGTTAAAAATGGCACAGCGATTCCTAAGAGAATAAACGGGACGGTTATAAAGTCTGGTAAAATTTGCTTATCCCAATCGGTTTTCATTAAAAAAAGAATGGCGCCTAAAAATAGGAGGATGTAAAAAGACAGTGGCGTTGGATGAAACAATAAAGGGATGTATTGTAAGCCGATTAATCCCGCAAATATTCCAATTGAAATATAGAAATCTTTTTTTTTGTATTCTTTGCGTTTTAGGTTTTTCCAAAAAATTTCGGGCACCGTGCAAGGGTATTTTTTGATGGTTTTTTTTGTGAACGGGACGCCGATTAACAGTAAAATGAGTAATAAAATATATTCCATCTTTTTATCCTTTTGTAACTATAATTTTATTTATACCTCTACAAAATGAATAACGATTTTTGGGCGTTTCCAAGGTGAGAAGTAAGGCTTTACCGTTTTTCGTACCGCCGCATTAATTGTTTGGTTTAGTGTCGTTCTATTTCTGGCGTCTTTTACAGGTAAATTTTTAACCTCTTTTGTGATGGCCATGACGACTTCTTTTTGGATAAATTCTCCGCCGGTTGTTTCAAAAAATCCAAGGGAAGAAACCACTGGAATACCCGTGAACATCCCTTTTTTATCTAAAGGAAGCGATACAATAACAGCTCCTTCGTGATAGACTTTGCTACGGTTTTTAAATATAGGGTCTTTTAAACTAATTCTGAAAGGCCCTTCAACGGCAACGGCGCCAGCATCCACTTGTTCCACAATGGCGGGTGCGCCATCGGCTGTGAATTCAACGACATCTCCGTTTCGGATGTGCAGTGCATCTTTGACACCATATTTTTTGGCGAGTTCCGCATGTTGGAATTTAGACATGGAATCACCGTGTGTTGGAATAAGGTATTTGGGTTTAACCAGTTCTCCATAAAAACGGATGAATTCTTGGAGGCCACCGTGTCCATGTGAATGCACGATGTCGTCAGATACTGTTACAAGAGTAGCCCCTTGTTCAATGACTTTATTATATAATTCTAAAATGTCTTTTTCATTTCCAGGAATAACCGAGGATGAAAAAATAACCATATCGTTTTTGTTTAACGTTATCCCTTTGTATTGTTTTTTTAAGATTCGGGGTAAGGCCGCCATGGGTTCGCCTTGGCATCCCGTTGAAATATAAACAATTTGATCTTCACCTAATCCCCGGGCTTGGTCTAATGTAATGAAATTACATTTTTGTAAGAATCCACACTCTTTGGCAAGTTCTGCATTTGTTTCAACAGAACGTCCTAGTAAGCACACTTCGCGGCCTACTTTTTGGGCATTCTCATAAACGGTTTGCAAGCGTCCGATTGTTGATGAAAATAAAGGGACGATGATTTTCTTCTTGGCCATTTTGAAATATTTCAGTAGGTTTTCGCCAACAACAGCTTCTCCATGTGTGATTTCTTTACGGTAAATTTCGGTTGAATCCCCAATGACGCCTAGAAAATTTTCTTTATTTAGATCTTTTAAGGCTTTTTCATTTGTTGGGCCTTCAACATTTGGATTTGGATTTAATGCCCAGTCGCCTGTGTGTAAAAGTGTTCCTGTTGAGCAGCGTAATGCAATCATCGCACTTTGTGGCGTATGATGGGTGGAGTGAATAAATTCAGCTTCGATAGAACCAATTTTGACACGTTTTCCTTCGGCTGGAATAATTTTCGTTTTTAGTTTCCCTATTTTTGGGAAATCTTCGTCTGCTGTACGTTGGAGTTTTGCAATGGTAAAAGGGGTTCCATAAATGACTGGACGCCCCATTTGTTCATATAAATAAGGAATGGCGTTGATGTGATCGACATGCCAGTGGGTCAGTAAAATCGCATCGAGTTTTTTGCCTTCTAAATACGAAACGTCTGGTAAAATCTGATCGGCTGTCGAATCGTCGCCGACGGAAACTCCACAATCTAACATAATACGTGTTTTGTCGTGTTCGTAGATCCAGCAATTCATGCCGACGCCGTCTTGGCCGCCTAGTGGGATAACGCGAATAGTGTCTTTACTTTTATCTTTTTTGAAGAACATGTTTTTCCTTTGTTTTATATCAAAGAGATCTTAGGGAAGGTTGGAGGAAAAGACAATGCTTTATTTAATCTTCTGATTTAAGGGCTTTGATGAATGTGCTTTGTGGGATTTCGACTTTTCCAAACAAGCGCATTTTCTTTTTACCCTTCTTTTGTTTTTCTAACAATTTCTTTTTCCGGGTGATGTCTCCGCCATAACATTTCGCCGTTACGTCTTTGCGCATTGCCGCAATGGTTTCACGGGCAATCACTTTTCCGCCAATGGCGGCTTGGATTGGGATTTTAAATTGATGGCGTGGGATTAAATCTTTGAGGCGTTCACATAAACGACGGCCTTTGGCTTCTGCATGTGAGCGATGTGCCATGAAAGACAGTGCATCAACGGGTTCTTCATTGATTAAAATGGAAACCCGCACGAGGTCTGATTTTTCGTAACCAATGGGTTCATAGTCAAAACCGGCATAGCCTTGTGTGATTGATTTTAAGCGGTCATAAAAATCAAATACGATCTCATTTAAGGGGAGTTTATACACGACCATGGCGCGGGAGCCAATATAGGTGAGCGTTTCTTGGATTCCACGACGTTGGGTGCAGAGTTCTAAAACTTTGCCTAGATAAGTGTCTGGCAGCATAATTGTGACCCGTACCCAAGGTTCTTTCGCATAATCAATATGTGTGGGGTCGGGATAATCCGCCGGGTTATGCAAGGGGATCATTGTGCCTTTGGTCAGATAAATTTCATAAGCCACACTTGGGGCGGTATTAATTAAATCAAGATCGAATTCACGGGCGAGGCGTTCTTGGATGACCTCCATGTGTAGTAGCCCAAGGAAACCACAGCGGATACCAAAGCCAAGGGCGGTTGATTGTTCGGGTTCGTATGCGAAGCTGGCGTCATTTAAAGATAATTTTTCAATGGCTTCTTTTAGCAAAGGATAATCTGAGGCATCAATTGGAAAGAGGGATGAAAATACAACGGGTTCTACTTTTCGAAATCCAGGAAGCGGAATCGCATCTTCATCTTTTTCCAGGACAATTGTGTCCCCAACGCGGCAATCGGCAACGTTTTTCATGCCGGTGATGATAAAGCCAATTTCGCCGGCTCTTAATTCTTTGGTGTCTGTCATTTTAGGTAGGAAGACCCCGATGCGATCCACTTTATAGGCCGACTTTGTTGCCATTAAGCGAATGGCGTCGCCTTTTTTTAAAACACCGTTGACGATGCGCACGAGTGTGATAACACCCATGTATTGGTCATATTGGCTGTCAATTAGAAGGGCTTTTACGGACGCTGTTTCATCTCCGACAGGGCCGGGCAATTTTTTTACAATGGTTTCAAGGATTTCTTCAATCCCAATGCCGGCCTTCGCACTTGCTGAAACGGCATAAGTTGTGTCGAGTCCGATAATGTCTTCGATTTGTTTTTTGACTCCGTCGACGTCGGCGGCTGGTAAATCGATTTTGTTTAAGATTGGAATGATCTCGTGCCCTGCGTCGGTGGCCAGGTAGGTATTGGCCAATGTTTGAGCTTCTACCCCTTGTGCTGCGTCCACGATCAACAAAGATCCTTCGCAAGCGGCGAGAGAACGGGAAACTTCATACGTAAAGTCCACGTGCCCTGGCGTGTCTAGTAGGTTGAGTATATAAGATTGTCCGTCTTTGGCTTTGTACTTGAGGCGGACGGTTTGTGCTTTGATTGTAATGCCGCGTTCGCGTTCAATATCCATCGAATCCAAGACTTGTGATTTCATCTCACGAGAATTCAGGCCACCGCAATATTCGATCAAACGATCGGCGAGGGTGGATTTCCCATGGTCAATATGGGCGATGATGGCAAAATTTCGGATATTCTTCATCTGTTTTTACGCTTTGTTTTCTGTGGTGTTCATTTTTACCTTGTTTTTTTGAACCTGTAAAGAGGGAAAGTATAAATGCACCCGTTGTAGGCCAGAAGATTGTATTTTTTGATTCTGTGTGGGATGATGTGGCGATTCGGGATTCCGTTTTTTTTAGACAATAATTTGTTAAAAAGGCTTTTCTTTTGTTTTGTCAAAGCGACTATAAGTTAAGTTTCGTTTTTTGAGATATCTGGTTTCAGTGCTGTTGATTGAACTATAAGTTAAGTTCTGTTTTTATTCTTGACATTTTGCTAAAAATATAGTTTCTTTGTCTTTATGTTAAATTAATAATTATGGATATGAAAAAAATTATCTTTATACTTTTTATTCTTATCGGATTGGCAGTACTTGTTGCTGCATTCAATCCTGCTTTTTCCAATTCGGATTTTGAGAAAATCGAAATCATTTGTGGTGATTGCGTTACAAATGTTTGGATAGAAAAAAAGTCGACGCCTTTTGTTGAAGGTTTTAGCTATAAAGTCACTGGTTTAGGTTTAGATTTTTTCAATCTGGAGGCAAATAATAATTGTGTCGACACAATTAACAGACAATGCTGGATTGAAGACGACAACGGAAATGTACTTGCTTATGGCAACTTCAGTATTACAAATGCTGATACGGTTTTTATTATCGAACCTAATTATGCTATTTTTTCAACATCTTATATTAATTATAAAAGAAAAAATTGAATGGAAAAAATATAAAAAATAGGCTATCTTTATTTTAAGAGCCTATTTTTTATTGTTTTTCAAAGTAATCGGGGATGTCGTTAATGCGATCTTCAATGAATTCGTCCCATGCGATTCCTTTTTTAGGACCGCATTTATTTAATTCCGCTTGGCATTTATTTTTTTTGGATTCAAAAACAGATTCTAGACTTTTTTTACAGGCAAATCGGTTGTCTTCCGTACAGGCGGCTTCGCGGTAACATTCTAGGTAATATATGCCTTTACAGGCTTCGCGCATGCAACCTTCTAGTTCGGATTCACAATTGGCGGCATTTGTTTCCAAAGATCGGGCTGTTCGGGATTTTGTCTTTTTAAACAAGCCTTGGGCTTTATCTAATGCGTCGCGCAATCCGGAAGCCTCTATTTCTAGATGTTGTTCTAAGCGAGAACAGGCTTGATCGGCTTTTTGCAAGTAATTCTTTAAAGGGAGTTGTTTATCCCCTTCGCAGGTATCAATATAGGACTTACAGCTTTCCCATCCAGATGTCAGTGCCGTTTTCCCATAGTTTGTGCCATATTGGCCGGCAGGGATCATTTCTTCCCCCAAGATATCATCATCAAATGAAGGCATTGCCATATCGTCTGTGTTATTTGATAGCAAGCGCTCAATTCGTTTGATTCGCGATTGAATGTCTGTTTCTATTTGGCCATCGGTGACTCTTTCAAGTTCGTTTGAAAGGACTTTTTCAATTTCTTGACTGGCTTCGGACAAGTTATCCATGCGTGTTGCGCTTTTTTGAAAATCGCTGTGGCATAGGCAGATGTCGGTTTCGGATTTGAAGCATGTATTATCCATACAGTTGTTAAATGCATCTGCATCACATGCGGCATGTCCCATGATTGGGAATACCATTCCGGCCAATAAGATCAAGGATGTCTTCTTCATACCGCACAGTATATCATAAAATGGGCTCAAAAAAAAGGATTTTTAAGACTTGCTCTCTTTTTTTAAATTCCGTATTCTTTGATCGTTATTTAATTAAAAGGAGCCTTAATGGTACAAAAAATATTATTAGGACGTTCACATAAGGGTGTATTTGCGACTAGAGACTTTCCAAAAGCAGGGGATATTTCAATCCAAGGGTGGTTTTTATCTGAAGATACCGTGGAAAAATATCTTTTCTTTGATAAAGGATATGCTGGGGTCATAACTGAAATAGCAGGAGAGCCTGAAACGATTGCATTAGATATGCTATTACCAACATTCCAACCAACGCTTACTGTTTATGGATCCGGAAAGACGTATCACACATTAGAAGGTACACCAGGGGCCGATTCACCGAAAGTTTTGTTTAAACGTTTAAGTGATAAAATGGTTCAGCCTTATGGGTACATCGATCATATGCCGAAAGAAACAAGCAAGCTAACGGCTGAGGCGGAACTTGCCATTCTCTGTAATAAAGATAATAAAGTTGTTGGGTATGCGTATGGTGGGGATCCAACGACACGTGAGCTCCATGGGGAAGAAGAAAAGTCAGGTATTAAGTCAGGGGCTTATCCTGTTTCCTTTGCGATACTGACAGAAGATAATAAACCGCTGGATCTACCGCTTACGTATTCTTTTAAGGGACAAGACCTAGATCGCCAGTTTAATTGTATTGTGCATTACACAGGTGGCAATAAAGGATTGTACTTAACGGAACAAGCGCTTGTGGATTATTTGGTGGCGAACGACGTTAAAGGGATGACGGTTCAAGGGCCTGCGATGTTATTGGCGGGGAATCCGGCAGATGCATCGCTACGTGTGGAAAATGATGCGGATATCGGGGATAACGATGCTCAAGCCACCTTTGCGGAAAAAATGGTTCAAACGCTGGATACCGGAGTGACACAATCTGCCTTGTTGGGTGATTTTGTCGCTTTTTCAATGCAGTTTCAAAAATAAGTCTTTGAATATTAAATATAAAACAGTCCTTTTTTTTAAAGGGCCGTTTTTTTTGTGAAAAATGAGACACGTCCTTTTTTATTTTTGATATTGCTTAAAGATATCTAAGTATAACTTTGCTGTTCTTTCTGGGCTTCCTAGTTGTTGTGCTATCTTTTGCCCTTTTTTTATTTCTTCATTCACTTTTTTGGGTGATTGTTTTTTAAAGAATGAAATGAGTTCTGATGGTTGAAGGGTATAAATTCCTTTGTTTTTAAATAGGCTATATGAGGGGATTATTTCTTCACAAACGACAGGTTTTCCGGCATATAATCCGGCTGCTGCTCTTCCGATACTTTTATATTTTTGTCCCTCTTTTTTATGGCCCTTTAATAAAGAGCTGTTATTTGCTATTAGCCAAATATCAATTTCTTCTACTGTTTTTAGGACGTTTTGAGTGGAGTAAGGTAATATTTTTATTGTGAAGTTGTCTGCGTTAAGTTCTTCAATTTTTTCTAAAACATTCTGTGCCTTATGGTGCACTTGATCTGTTCGTTGTCCTGCTGTTACAAAGTTAAACTCAATTTTTTCTTCATGAGATAGCTCTGTCTTTAACGCATTTAAATAATTAAATGTTGGTTCATGTGTATGTGGATAGCCTGTTGTTCCGATTTTAAAATACTTTTTTATCTCAAAATTAGGTAAAGCATATTTTGTATCAATACTATCAAATACTACATGTACTGTTTTGGGGATTAGGTCTAATTCCTGGGTGATTAACTTTTTTAGCTCTTCAGATGATGCGACATTAAAATCAGCTTCTTTACTCATCTGTCGTAGAATGTCTTTTTTTTCTGTGAAATTTTCATCAGGGTTTATAATATGGGGATCTGGAACGTGTACGCCACACTTTGCCCCTTTTTCTTTGGCCAGTTGCATCATTTTTTGGCAGTTGATGTCTTGGTTTTTAATGAAAAAACATATATCGTTTTTTGATATTTGATTTGCAATTTTTCTTAGGTTCTCTGTGGATGTTTCTTTCCCAATATAATAGTAACTGACATTATTGCCTTGATTTTTTATATGTTCTCCTGGATATGTTGCTGCAAAGCGACTGGTGGCTCCATTTAAATTTGGAAAGTTAGCATCTTCAGTTATTGGGAGATTTGGATTTGCCTTGTTATCTTTGCCAATTGGTGCTGTATTTAAAAAATAATGAATATTCATTTTTCTTTTCCTTTTTGTTTAAAGGAACATTATTCGGCATCATTGTTTTTGTCAATATATTTTTTTATCTATATCGAATATAGTGAATTTTTTGTTTTTATAACATTTGGGAACTTATTCGTTTTTATTTAATCATCGGGGAGATTCGGATATCAAATCGGCGGTTGAGGCTTGCTTCGTTTGAAATTGGCGAATTTTCTCCTCGGCCATTGATAAAGAAGCGCAGTGGGCTAAAGCCTTCTTGAATAAAGTACAGTGTTAAACGTCGTGCTTTGGCGACAGACAATCTTTGATTTGCGTTGGCATTGCCTACAGAATCTGTATACCCTGTGATTTCTACATAGCTGTTTTTGCGTTTTTCTAAATAAGATCCGATTTCGCCTAAGGTCGTTTCTGCGGTTGGTTTTAGTTTTAAGCTGAGGCGGTTTTGAAATATTTGCTCCCCAAAGACGGTGAGGATAATATCGTATCCGATTTTATTCACGCTGACACCAAGAGGTTCTAGGTTATCTTTTAGCATCGCAAAATCTGAATCGATTTGAGCCTGTATGGTTTTTGGATCTTGTGCGATAAATCCTCCTTTTTTAACTGTTGCGGCTTTGTTTTGTTTTGAGTTTGCTGTCATGCGCCCAAAGCTGACGCCATAAAGCGCTTCGGCTTCCTCTGTTTGAGGGAGTGGTGTTAAAGAGGATTGGCAGCCGGCGAGTAAAAGTGTTAACGTGATTAAGAATCTCATTTTGTAATTGCCTTTAATTATTTGTTCTGTTATTCTGTCAATACTAGAGAGAAAGGTTTTGTTCTTCAATGAAAAAATATGGGATGTTTTTTATTGGGCTTGTTATCTTGTCCATTGTATATATTGCGTTAGTTTTAAGCGGGACGATGATTATCGATCCTTCCCGTTTATTTCAGGTGATGATGGCCTTTTCGCCGTTGGTTTTAATCTGGGCGGGATGGGCGTTAAACAACGCGTCAAAAATGTTGATGGAAAATAAAGAAAAAACGGCACGCCTTTTTTCTATTTTAACTTCTGTGAATTCGCCTGAATCTAAACAAGCTGCTCTTTTTATGGATAATATTATTGAGAATGAGCTTTCAAAGTTGACTACTATTCAAAAAGATATTGTTGAAAATTTAGAGTTGGTTTCGGCACGTGCTCAATCTCAATCCCAAACACTTAAAGGTTTGACGCAAGAAACGGGTGAAGTTTCAACGGTTCTTTCAACACGTTTGCAAGAAACGATGGATGCTTTGACGACACAGTTGAGCTCTTTGAAAGAAGCGTCTTTGATTTTGAAAGAAAGTACGCTTGATCGTGAAACCAAAGAAATCGTGATGACGGCACAACGGACGGTCAATGAAATTTCTCAGGTAAATACAGATCTAAAAGAAACAATGGAAACCACATCGAAAAAAGGGTTTGAGTTAGTTGGAAATCTGACCGAAGTTACGGATAAGGCGGATGATGCGATGACACGTTTTATGAATTCTGCCGCCCAAATTAAATCTCAATCTGAAGAGTTGGTGGCCGAAAGTAAAGGTTTGGATAAATTAATTGTTGAAGAAAATGAGCTATTGGAAGAAAAAGTTGTTAAAACAAGAGAATATGCCGGGCAATTCAAAGAAATTATTGATGGGCAAATTGCAGACATTTCAAACGTATCGGATAAAGTACACATGCAAATTCGTTTGTCTGAGGCTTCGATTGAGAAACAATCGACTATTTTATCAACGACCGTTGAGAGCTTGTTAAAGCAAGTCGAAAATGTGGAATCTCAAGTCGGACAGGCCTCTCATGCGTTGTTGAAGATTTCATCCCAGCTCAGCAAAGAATTAGAAGGCATGGGGGCATCTGTGGCCAGCCATTTAACACGTGTATCAGAAACGGCTTTAAACACCATGAAAAAGGCCGAAGATCAAGGCGCGAACATTACTGATATTTTGCAAACCAATATGGATTCATTTCAACAATCGTTGATGGCGATGGATCAAGCGCGTGCGAATATGATTCCGTTTATCGAGTTATTTGAAAAGAAAGTCTCTGTTTTACCTCAGGTTTCTGAAGAATCACATAAACGTATTATTGAAATTGGACAAAATTTAGATCAAATTACGGGCACGATGGCGCAAGCGTATGAACGCATTTCACAAACGGCGGCGAAGGCGGAAAACCAAGTTGGACGTATCGACCGTTTATCGGAAGATTCTTTAAAAGAACTGATTTCGCAGACGGAAACACTTGTTACCCTATCTGATACAGCACGGGAAAGTTTTGGTGTTTTATCATCCTCTTTGCAAGATACGATGCAAGCGATTACGGTAAAGGGCGGCAGTGTTGAACAAACGTTGACGGGGTTGAATCAAAATTTAAACACACAATTGGATACTTTGGAAACAAAACTAAAGCAAACAGCAGCCCATATGCAATCTACGGCATCGACGACAGATCGTCAATCGGTAGAGGCTTTTATGTCGGATGCTGGGAATATGATCGAACGGTTACAAACAATTTCTATTGATATGACTCGCTTGTTTGCACCAAAAGTGTCGGATGAGCTTTGGGCGCGCTATCAGCAGGGCGAACGAGATATTTTTGCCCGCTACCTCGGTAAAAATTTAACCCCAGCGCATTTAACGACGCTACGTCGTTTGGTGAACACCAATGCCGGTTTTGCAAAGCAAGTTAGTGCGTTTGTTGATGGGTTTGATGATTTGATGAAAGTGGCGCGCAAGTCCGTTCATAAAGATTTGATTATTGCCACATTTACGCAAAACCCTCTGGGGTCGATTTATATGATACTCAAACAAATCGATTAACTGGAAAAAGGTAGCCAAGGCTATTTTTTTAAATATTTGACTTTGATTCTTTTCTGATGTTATATGTGCACATCTTTTTAATTAAAATTTAAAATTTAGATATGAGAAAAGGTGAAGAGAAAACGGCGGAAGAAATTATTTTTCGCCGAGGTAAGCATAAAATTGTAGTGCAATTTCGTTCGAAGTTTTCAGAGCCGAATCTTATGTATGACAAGGTTCTGTCTCAGATTAATTCTTTGGCTGTATTAGTCTGTGAAGAGCTGGGGGTAAAAGAACCCTATACTGTTGACACTTATTTTAAAGTGGCAACAGAATTAGAAAAAAAGAAAAAAAACGGGGTTGAATTTCAATCCCGTTTTTTAAATAATCATTTTAAAAATCCTTATATTTATAGGTTTTTTCTCTTAAATTATATATATATTTGACTTTACAAGTTTGTGTGTTATATATGTGAAACATTTTTATATTTAAACGTATTTATTATGCCAAAAGAATTAATTTTAAAAATAGACGGTGGACAGGTTATGGCTGAATATGAAGGGACATCCTCTTTTCCGTACGTTATGATTAAGTCATTGCCTGAAGAGATACTTAAGGAGGTCGTAATTGTCGCTCTCCCTTTTACTAAAGGCAAAGAATATACGCCTGCGGGATATATTGCCTTGGTTAAAATTTTGCAAAACCACATGGAAAAAGAACGGGATTGAAATTCAATCCCGTTTTTTGAGGCAAGAAGGGGATTCGAACCCCCGTCCTTCAGCCGATTAGGCTGAGACTCTAGCCAACTGAGCTATCTCGCCTTTTAATTTTTAGCTATACTAATAGCCAATAGCTTTATTATGTCGGGTGTTGTTGTTCGTGTCAAATTACTCTTTGCGGAGGAGGGAAAGCAGCATCCCGAAGATGATGGCAAACGATGCAAAAGAGGATCCTCCGTACGATAAGAAGGGCAGTGTCATTCCTTTTGTTGGAACCAGAGATAAATTGGATGCAATGTTGAAGAAGGCTTGAAAAATGAAGGTTCCGAGTAATCCTGTCCCGGCAAATACGACAAAATCATCCGTGGCTTTGCGGACACTGCGCAAGCCTCGCAAAAATATCATGAGATAGATTGCGATGATTGTTAAACTCAGCAAGGCACCGAATTCTTCAACAAAGACAACAAACACAAAATCTGCATGGGAGTCTGGTAAGCTTTCTTTTACAAAGCCGTTTCCAACATTGGGTAGCCAGCCGCCTGATTTTACGGCCTCGAGCGCTTTGTCAATTTGGTAGGTATCGGCGTTTTCTGGCGAAATAAAGCGGTCTATACGGCTTTTAAAATGCCCGAAGGTATTGTATAAAACAAATAAAGATCCAGCCCCCGCCGCGCACAAAGATGTGACCCATTTCCAAGGGAGGCCAGCAACGAAAATCATTAATCCCCAGATAACTAAAAATGTGAAGGTCATTCCTAGGTCGGGTTGAAGGAGGAGGGGCAAAATTGTGACACCTAGAATTCCAAGATGAAGCGCTAGCCATTTTTGTCCATCCCGTCGGGATGTATGCCAAAGACTGGTGATTTTTACAAGTGTAACAGATTGTAAGATAATAAAAAATGGTTTCATGAGTTCGGATGGTTGTAACCCAAATCCGCCAAGGTTAATCCATCGACTGGCTCCTTTGATAGTGCTGCCAATGATAAGTGTAGATGCTGTTGGTCCCCATGCCGCTGCAAAACCAAGGATGGAAAGCAAGATGATGGTTTTTTTTGATCGTGTGGAAAAGTAAAATAAGGCGGGCAGAAAAGCGACGGTGTAAATTAAAAACTTTTTTAAGAATGCGAAACCGGGGGCTCCAATCCGGCGCGCTGCATAGGGACCTGCCGATAAAACCATCAAAAAACCAATGATCATCAGAAAGAGGATGCCAATAAGCATCCATCTGTCGATGCCATAAAACCATCTGCGAAAAGTCAGCGTTGCTTTGTGATTCATCTTGTTACTTTCGGACGTTTATTCTGTTTGTATCTACTTCCGTTTCTGCGTGATCTGTGTGTCCTCACGTACGGCATGTACGCTGTGGTACTTGACACTGGAAACGAAAGTATATCCTAAACATAACCCTTTGTGATTTATCACAAACGTAAACGTCGTTGTTGTGTCTAGTTCTCGTTTATGTTTTTTTCTTTATTTCTTCTCTATAACACCATGGACTGTGTCCATTTTAGATTCGTTTTGTGCTTTGCTTAGCGGTTTTCGTTTTTTGTTTGAAAAAGTTTTTTTATTTGAATGGATTATACCATTTTTTTTGCTGTAAGGGAATAGTAAATCTGTTGTTAAAAAATCTCTTTTTTTACTTGCACTTGTTTCCCTAATCTTCTAATCTTCGGGAAGAGAAGCTATTTTAGGAGAAGAGATGTCCGATCGAGGGTCAAATATTTCATTTGGATTGTCTGCACGATTTTTATTCGTTGTTGCTGGTGTTTCGGTGCTGTCGAATATTGTCTTGATTGCGGCGTTTTTGAATATTTTCCCACTTCATCGTGTGCAAACTTTCTTTATTCAGACGGAAGATGTTTCAGGTAAAGATGTTTATGTTCAGCCGTTTGAAGGTGCAATAGATGAAGCTTCTCGTGAAAAATTAACGACGTCTTTAGTGCGTCAGTATGTTTTAGAACGTGAACGATTTTCAACGGATTATCGTTTTATTGAAAATATGTGGGGACAGGAAAGTACGTTGCGTTATATGTCGTCGCGCAATACTTACCAAGACATGATTCAATCTTCGTTATATAAAAAAGTTTTTGTTTTGGGAAATCCAAAACGTATAAGTCGTTTTGTTGAAATTAAAAGTATTTTACATCATAAACGTTTGGATGAATGGGAAGTTGAAGGACGTGTTGTGGATTACCAAGAAGGGGCGACCTCTAAACAGGTTCAAACTTTAAAAGTTATTCTGCAGATTGAATTTTCTGCGAATACCCAAAAAATGACGTATAAAAATCAATTTAAAAACCCATTTGGGTTTGTTGTGAAAGGATATAAATATCTCCGTCAACCATCATACTAGGAGACTATATATTCAAAAAAGGAAGAAAAATGAAAAAAATAATGTTTGCTTTATTCATCTTATCCACATCCGCTTTGTTTGCGCAAGGTGCGAATATGCAGATGGATAAATATGGGGTTCAACCGGCATGGCAAAATCCGTTGCAAAATATGGGATTGGGTCAATCTAAACCGGGATATGCGAAGATGAGCTGGTCTCCGGATAAAATTCTGAAAGTCCGTTTACGTGATGGGATGGTGACGGTTATTAACTTCCCACAATGGGAAACGATCCGGGATGCTTATATTGGGGATAGTGACTTTTTTGATGGACGACCTGTTGCAAAAAATGTGTTGATGCTTTCTCCGGCGCAAGATCATGCCGGGGCAGATACTAATATGATCGTGTTTGGGGCAAGTGGAAATAAATATGCTTTTTATTTGAAAAGTGAACCTCTGAATACAGATACTTTGACACATTCTATTGTTGACGTGACCGTGCCTAATTCTATGCGCAATGGTGGGTCTCACATGATCGGTGGGGATAATGTTGGTCACTCTTTGATTGCAGGGGCAAACTTTAAATCGTCTTCTTCTGATTTTATGGAAAACCAAGACTACAGTTGGATTAAAAATATTCCCGTTAACCCGACAGAATTCCGCTTTGACTTAGATATTTTTGTGCCAAATCCAGATGATTATATTATTGCACCAGAACGTGTTTGGCGTGATCAAATATTTACGTATATTGATTTTGGTGAAAAAGCTCTTTCTATGACACAACGACCCGTTATTTCAATTTTGGTTGAAGGTGGTGAAGCCCCTGTTGGATTTCGAACAGATGGTCCAAATTCACGTCTTTTGATTGTTGAAGCTGTGGGTGATATGGTATTGCGTAATGGACAACGTTTGGTGTGCATTAAAAAACGCGAAAAACCGTTCTTGGTTTCAAAGCCTTTTATGCCAGAACCAGAGGTTTATGATACTCCGCTTTCCAATGATCCGGATGGATTATTTTATGAAGCAAGTGATTCCTCATCGTCTTTGATGATGTCTCCCTTTGAAGTTCAAGAACCTTTTGTAAATCCAGCCGTTGAAGGATTAACGATTAATGCAATTAAGAAATCAAGAGGTGATATTTTGCCTTCGCATTATGCGCCACTTGTTGAAAAGCCATCTTCTACGGTTGTTCTAGAATTGGCCAGTGCTAATACTGTGAATGAATTGCAAAATATTTGGATTGAACTTTCAGAAAATGAACAGTTTAATAAAATTATTGGAGAGTTTGAACCTTTTTATGCTATTGATACCAATGGTGTCGATATGTTAGGGGCATCTCCATATAGTGGAAATGAAACCTATCGCCTTCGTGTGGGGCCCATAAAGGATGTTGAACGTGGTATTGAATTATGCACTAAATTATCAACTAAAAATCTGCCATGCGCAGTCGTACGGGTACAATGAGCTTTTTAGACGGATTTAAACGGGTTTTGATGAAATTCAAAAAAACGCCTCTTGAAGAAAAAAAGAGCGTGACTCCTTTTGTGCATTCAGAACCTGCGATTGGTGAGGTTGTTCGACCGATACCTGTGACATCTAAATCGGAATCGGATAAGCCTGCGGTTCCCTTAAAACCAATTAAGGTACACACCTATAATTGGGTTTTATTGCTTCTTGCTCTTGTTTTAACGGTTATTGCTTTGCTTGTTTTTACAGGTCGGGGGAAGCCTCCACAATTAGCTACATCTGAACAAAACAAAGCTCGTTCTTTTGAAGGTGATTCTGGTGAAATTATTCCAGAAGGAGATGGTGGTGCGTTTGAATCTTTTGATTCTAAAATAGTACCTTCTTCAGAAGAATCTGAAGAGGAATACATTCCTGCAAAAATTCAACTTTCCGAACCCAAGGTTTCTTTTTCTGCAACATCTCTTTTGGATCTACCGTTAGAAAAGAATGTTTTTGTTTCTTGTGCAAAAGGTCGCTTTAAAATTCTTTCTATTGTTTTAGAGCCTTCTATACAAGGATTGTCTCTTAATTCAAAAAAGTGTGAAGAAATTTCCATTTTTAAAGAAAAGATTGACACATGTGTTTTAACTCTTTCCTGGGACTATAATAAAACTGATTCTATTAAAGAAAAAGCTAATATTATTATTGAGTGGGAGGATCTGTCTTCTTTGGAATCGAAAAGATATGAAGAAATTATTCCAGTTTCTTTGAGTTACAGCGCTCCTGCATCTGAGAAAAAAATTGTTGTGCCGGTAGATGATCCTGAAGAAGATTTTCTTGTTGAAGAGCTTTTTCCCGAAGAAAAAGTTATTGAAAAAAAAGAGATGCCTAAAAAAGAAGATAAATCCTTTTTTGATAATCTTTTTTCCTTTGGGGGAAAAGAATCAGGCGCCTCTAAATCGATCAAAAAATCAACCTCTGCACGTCCGGGGCGCCGTCATTTAAATTGTCGTAAATATGCTGGAAAAGCCTATTCTTCTGAAGGTGATTTTATTGGTTGGATCCGTCCAAATGGTGAAGTCTATTCTCCGCAATGTTCAAAAAAAATAGGGAAACGTGGCTCTGACGGGGAAGTTAAAGATTTCGATGGTCAAACTTTAGGGTATGATTCAAGTTTTTATTTAGATAAATTACGTGCAAAACGCAAACATGATTCCGAAATGAAGATGCCAGAGCATTTAATCGATTTTGAAGAAGTTGCAGAACCGTTGCCGACAGATTGGTCCTCTGTTGCGAAAAGTCGATCTGGGGCACGCGGTGCGATTGCACAATCGAGACCTAAAAAAACGGGGCCTTCTTGGACACGGCATCAGATGCAAGATAATATGGGGATTTTGCGTTCGGCTAAAATGGAAAAAGTGCCGTTTACAATTAAAAAGGCACATCAAGTTTCAACCATGCCGAAAGATGAAGAATATGTTATTCGACGTAACAAACCTATTCCGGCGGCATTGGCTTATCCGTTGCAAAATAATGCTCAATATGGTGGGGTTGTGCCGGCGACGGCGATTGTCGAACGTAATGTTTATGGTGGATCTGGCCGTACGGT
>JAFGVS010000022.1 GCA_016937865.1 Alphaproteobacteria bacterium | reverse complement strand
TGGTGATGATTGATGAGCCAAAAGCACTTAAAGAAGATTGGAACTTAAAAACATCGGCCTGGAATGCAGTGCCTATTACGAAACAGATTTTGAAAAATATTTTACCGTTTTTAGAAATTACCTTAGAAAAAAAAGAGCCCAGCGATGATGAAACTCAATGATTTTAATACTTTAAAAGACGCAAAACGCATAGGTGAAGGCAATCTAGACGTTAAGGATATTGTGTTTGATAGTCGTCAGGTAACCCCTGGGTCTTTGTTTATTGCCCTGAAAGGCGCCACGGTCAATGGGGAAGATTATATTTCGCAGGCGATAAGCGCTGGCGCTATTGCCGTTGTTCTGTCTAAAGAATCTAAAGTTTCTGGAGATGTGCCTTTTTTTTATGTGGAAGATCCACGGCGCACATTGGCGATGATGGCGCGTGAATTTTATCCGTTGTTGCCAGAAATCTTAACCGCGGTTACAGGGACAAATGGCAAGACGTCTATTGTTGAATTTACCCGTCAGTTTTTTGAGATGCAGATCTATCATGTCGCCAGTCTTGGAACGATGGGGGTTCAAATTGATGATAAGTTGGATGCGTGGGATTTAACGACCCCAGATCCAATGACTTTTTATGGTGCCTTAGATTCTTTTGTGAATAACGATCGCGGGCGTGCTGTGTGTTTCGAGGCTTCTTCGGATGGATTAGACCAGGGGCGTATTTTAGGATTAGAAAAAAAAGTGCGTGCTGCTGGATTTACGAATTTAACTAAAGATCATTTGGTCACACATGGGACGATGGAAAATTATTTTGAGGCTAAATTTAAATTGTTTTCAGAATATTTAGCAGATGATGGTGTTGCCGTTCTTAATGTTGATGATCCGTATGGGAAGCAGATTAAATCCCGGTTGGAATCAGAGTCTATCTTTTCTTATGGAAAAACAGGAAAGCATTTTCAGATATTAAAAAATACGCCAACGGCAGAGGGTCAAAATATTGTTCTTGGGATTTTTGGGCGTCCGTTAAAAATTAAATTTCCATTGATGGGTGAATTTCAGCTTTATAATGCGCTGTGTGCGTTGGGTTTAATGTTTGCTGGGATTTATGGTCGTAAGATTTTTAAAGACGGATTTTGGGTGGATTATCGCTATGCACAAGTTCGCAGTTTTTTACAGCAATTGAAGCCTATTCGGGGACGCTTAGAGCATGTCGGTACAACGAAAACAGGTGCGCCGGTTTTCGTGGACTATGCACATACAGCCGATGGTTTGGAAACGGTTTTGAAGTCTCTTCGGCCTCATACAACAGGATTATTGACGGTCATTTTTGGGATTGGTGGGGCACGTCATCAACGTGCAAACATGGGAAAGACAGCAGAAGATTTTGCCGATAAATTGATTTTAACGGATGATAACCCACGTGATGATGATCCGGCTATGCTTCGTGATTTGGTGAAGCAACATATTACGCAAAAAGAAAAATTGTTTGAGATCCCAGATCGCAAGACTGCGATTGAAACGGCTATAGAAGAATCGTCTGAAGGCGATTGTATTGTGATTGCCGGTAAGGGGCATGAAACGTATCAGCTGATTAAAGGCGTGAAGCATCCGTTTGATGATCGCGCGATTGCACAGGCCGTTATCTAGAATTTTCTCGTTGTTGTTTAATATAGGCTTTTTTAATCTTTTCTGCTTTTTTAGCTGAATTTTTATTTGCAGGATCTCCTGATGTGTTACTTCCACGTCCAAGGTTGTTCCACCATCTATTTAAAAAATCTGAAGCGCATAGAAATTCATCGAATGATATTTTTTTTGCCATTATGTTGATCCTTGTTTAAGTTAACTTGTCAATAAGTTAGCTTGTTTTTATAATAGAGTCAAGTTTATATTTAGTAAAGAATTGGTGCGGTTTGAGTTTTTTTATTTTTATGATTTTTTATTCTTTTGTCCTAAATTTCTTTCTGTTTTTCGCGTGTGCTTCTGTGAAGATTTTCTTTGTTTTAATTTTGTCTTTTTGCTATACTGTTTGTATGAGATTTTTTACCGTTTTTGAATGTGGGGCAACGCGGATTAAGGCGTTGACGATTGAAAAGAGCCCAAAAGGCTTGGTTCCACATGCTATGGTGACACGGGACGTGGATTGTTTCAAGAATGGCCTGATTACAAATCCCGTTGTTTTTTTGACTGCGATTAAAGATATTCGTGATACGTTGGACGCAAAATTGATTTGTCCGGTTGAATCGATAACACTTGGGATTAGTGGGCTTGCAACCCAATCTAAATTAAAAATGTCTTCGATGCGCTTTTCAGAGCCTCGCGCGATTGTTCATGAAGACATTTTAACCCTTTTAAAGCAACAAGAAAAACAAATTCAAGATCCTTTACTGCACTGCTTGCCGATGCGCTATAAAGTTGATGAACGCACAGATGTTGAAAATCCAGAAGGTTTGATTGCCGGTGAATTTGGCGTTGCTTCTCATTTGGTTTCTATTCCGGCTTCTGTTTGTCAGATGTATGAAACATTGTTTCGGAAAGTGGGCTTGAAAATAGATTATTTTGTCGCGGTTCCTTATGCTCTTTCCTTGGCGGCGTTGAGCCAAAGACAAAAGAAAGAAGGGGTGCTGTTAATTGATATTGGGAAAATACATACGCATGTGGCTTTGTGGACCTATCGGACGCCGTTTTTCTTTTCGTCTTTACCGCTTGGGGGGGATTTAATTACAAAGGATATTCAACAGATTTTCCAAGTTTCATTCGAGGAAGCGAATCGCGTTAAAGAGCAATATGGACGTGCGTGGGTGTTGCCAGAGGACCACTTGAAAAATATTGAAATAGGTGGTAAAACACGGTCTTTATTAGATTTAACGCGTGTTATTCATATGCGTGCGAAAGAAACCTTTGAGCTTATTCGGGCGTTTTTAGATTCTAAAACACAGTTGGGGCCGGTTAAAGAAATCGTTCTAACTGGCGGTGGCTGTAAAATTCCATATATGCGCGAAATGGCTCATAATGTTTTTCATCGTCCGGTTTCTATTGCGCAGGAATTTAAGTGGCAAGAGAATTCTATTTCAAATGTTTTATATGGACTCGTTTTATATAAAAATGGGTTGAAGCCCATTACAAAAGAACAAGAAGAAGAAACCCAGAACTTGGTGGAAAAACTCCACCGTTGGATTAAGGAGTATTTATAATGTTGCCGATATACCCAAGTTTGCTTGCCGCCGACTTGTCAGATTTGAGTACTGTTTTGCGAAAAGTGGAAAGCGCAAACCCGGCCGGGGTTCATATTGATGTTATGGATGGTGAATTTGTTGAAAATACATCTTTTGATTTTGCGTTAACTCAAAAAATTGCGAAATCTACCAATTTACCTCTGGATGTCCATTTTATGACGAAAAATCCTGAAAAGTTTATGCAGCCTTATTTAGGTTTGGATATTGCCCGGATCAGTGTTCATGTTGAAGAGAGCCCTAGTCTTTTGTTTTTACAAAAATTGCGAGATAAGGGTATTAAAGTTGGTATTGCTATTGATTTGCCGACACCTGTTGAAGATCTGCTTCCCTATATTGATCATGTTGATTTTATCATGATTATGGGGGTTAAATGTGGGGCGAGTGGGCAAAAATTTTCTTTTGAGGCGATTGAAAAAACTATTTGGGCTCGCGATCATTTTGAGGGTGAAATTATGTTGGATGGTGGCATTAATGATTATACCGCGCCTTTGGTTGAAAAAGCCGGGGCTTCCTCAATTGTCATGGGCTCTGCGTTTTTTAAGTGATGTACTGCAAAAAAAGGCGTCTCTTAAATCTATTTTCATTTTTTCGATTTTGCTATTGTTTTTTAGTTGGATCTAAAGCGCTTGCATCTTGATTCGGGATTTGGTAAAATCTTTTCTGGGAAGGTTTTATGAAAAAACTATTTATATTATTTTTATTCATTTCATCTACGGTTGTCGCATCTGGTTGGCGCCAGTGGGGTGAACCACAGCCACCATCGGGGGCTAATTATTATGTTGCTATTCGTGGTGGTATTGGCCAGTTGAGCGCAGATATGAAAAATTCTATCCCAAGTTTTTCAACAACATACTGTCAGTATTACAATAGTTCTGATGAAACCTATACTGGTAATGCTGGTTATGGTCCTTGTCATGCTGCGCCCGGTGATGCAACTCAGTCTGAAATTATTAATTGGGATGAATATGACGTGAGTACAGAACAGATGAAAGAAAGAACAGGATTTTATGGTGTTGCGTTTGGGGGGTATTTACCTAATCATACGGGCATTCGGATCGAGCTTGAGTGGGCCCGTCATTCCGATTTTGATTATCGAGATGATCGCATTTATGTTGGATATCCGTATATCAATCCAGTTGAAGCGCCTGGTGACCCGGATACAGGGTGGATTCTAGATACAAATTTAGATGAAAAGGTGAAAGCTTCTTTTAAGAGCACGGTTTCTTCTTCTCATATTTTGTTTAATGTTTATTATGATTTTTTTGATGGTGGACGCAAAATTGGTGAATGGACCCCTTATATTGGTGTTGGTGTTGGGTTAGCCCAGAACAAGACAAAATTTACCTTGATTGATTCTCGAGGAGAGCTTGTGCACGATTCCAGTCCGTTGGAATCATATTTTGTGAATGATCGTCAAGAAACGCCGGGAAGAGAAATTTCTCATGAAAATTTCGCTTGGGGGGCGCGTCTTGGTTTAAACTATGCGTTGTCCGAACATTTGTCTTTTGATTTTGGTATTAAATATTCTAACTTGGGCCTTGTTGAATGGGGGATGGATGAAAAGGTTAGTTTGCTCCGTTCTGATGAGTTGACTGTAGTTGATTATTTCTTTGGTTTTAGGTTTGATTTCTAATGGATGAAAAACATTATTTGGGGCATCGTCAGCGTTTATTAGAGCGTTTTCAAAAGCATGCGGATTCTCTGCAAGATTATGAATTGATTGAACTTCTTTTAACCTATGCAATTCCACGCCGAGACGTAAAGGCTTTGGCTAAAACAATTGAAAGAGACGTTGGTTTAAAAGATTTATTTCAGCCGGAAAAACTTCAAAAAATGGACTTGTCTGATCGTTCGCAATCCTTATTTTTATTGGTGAAAACTTTATTTGAGCGGCATCTTAAAACACAGGTTAAAAAAGGTGCTGTTTTACAAAATTGGGCACATCTTTTGTCGTATTGCACGTCCAAGTTTTCAGATAAAACACGGGAAGAATTTCATGTTTTATTTTTAGATTCTAAATTTGAATTGATTGAAGACAAAAAAGTGGCGCAAGGCACGTTGGATCATGCGACGGTTTATCCGCGTGAAGTGGTAAAAGAGGCTTTGTCTGTTGGCGCACGTTCTGTTATTTTGGTGCATAATCATCCCAGCGGTGACTTAATACCTTCGCATGCGGATATTACGTTGACGAAAAAAATTGTAGAGGCTTTACAAACTGTGGATGTTCAAACGCACGATCATATTATTGTGGGTAAAGGCGAAACCGTCAGTTTTAAAGAGCTGGGCCTGTGGGTCGGTAGTTGGTAGATTTGATATCTTTCCGATAGGATGCTTAAAGCCTTGAGGCTCGCGGTTTCGGCACGGAGGATGAGTTTTCCCAAAGACACGGGGGTTCCGGTTTTCATGTGTTCGAATTCTTCTTTTGAAAAACCGCCTTCCGGGCCAACCAATAAAAGTGGGTTTTGAGGGAGAGGTAGTGTTAAAAGAGAGTCTGTTTTTATGTCTCTTCTTTCATCTAAATAGATAAAGTCTTTTTCTGTGTTTATAAAATCTGCAAATGATATTGGTTCTTTGATCATGGGTGGGGAGAAGCGTTCGCATTGTTCGGTTGCTTCGATGGCAATTGCGTTTAGGCGCTCTAGGCTAAAGTCGCGATGTTGCGTATGATCGGTGACAACAGGGATGAGTTCTGTTACGCCGAGCTCGGTTGCTTTTTCAATTAAAAAAGAGAGGCGGTTTTTGCGAATCGGTGCAAAAGCCAGTCGTAATGGAGGTAATGCAAATGGTTCTGCGATCTTTTTTTCTTGTTTTAGAATGGCTTCTTTGCGGGTTGTTTGTTCGATTGTATAAGCGTATTCGCCATCTGTTTCGTTGAAGAGATGTAGTGTAAAACCAACCTTCATGCGCATGACGTTTGAGATGTAGTGAAATAAATCGTCGATCAAAATGATTTGTTTTTGTAAAGACTCTTTGTGATAAATCCGGATCATTTTTTGATGTCCTTAATTAATGTGATAAATATTTCAACGGTTAAATCTTCGGCGCGTGCGTTTGAATCAATGTTATGTTTTTTAAATGTTTCGTCAATGTTTTCAAACAGGTTGGCGATGTTTTTCATGACTTTTTTGCGGCGGTTCGCGAAAGCCAGTGTGCTTAGTTTATCTAGTTTTTTAATATCGATATCGGTCAGAGAATGATCTGGAATTAATTCGACGAGCGCGGAGTCAACTTTGGGGGCGGGTTTAAAAACATGTGGCGGTAAGACCATTAAAGATTTTGTTTTACACAAGGCTTGGGATAGAATTGATAGACGTCCGTAGTCTTTCGTATTTGGTTTTGCCGTGATGCGATAGGCTACTTCCTTTTGAAACATTAAAATAGCTTGGGAAAATTTCGCGCCTTGTTTTAGCCAATTAATTAATAAAACCGTGGAGACATTATAGGGTAAGTTTCCAATGATTGTGAGGTTTTTTTCATCGGCGAATTTCGTGAGGTCGACTTTTGTCGCGTCGGCCATTTGATACGAAAAGAAATTGTATTTTTCCTCTAAAGCGTTTAGCAAAGGAATTGTGCGGTCGTCCTTTTCAATGGCAATCATTTCGTGCGGTACACGGTTTAAGATGGCTTGCGTTAAGGTACATGGTCCAGATCCGATTTCGATCACGGTTTTTGTTTCAGGTGCTTTCAAATACCCTGCAATTTTCGCGAGCAAGGATGGGTCGGTGATGAAATTTTGGCCTAGGCTTTTTTTTGCTTCTAAAATGGTCATGTCGTATTCTCCTGGAAATTAATCCTGCCTGTGTAAATTGCCGTTTAGCGAACATCATTCGACGTACCACATGTACGTCCTCGTTCTAAAACGACAATTTCCTCTGGCCATGATCACGAATGAAAATTCGTTTTAATTTCGTTGTTTTTTATTTTTTTGGTTCTTTTGTGTGTGAATACTTTATGTCTTTTGGTTTATGAAGGGTTAAGCCTTCGGCGACGCTATAGAACGTATTGTTATCAATTATTTTTGCATTTGGGAAGGGGGAAAGTATGGATTCTTTGATAAAAGGAATTTTGGTGGTTCCTCCCGTTAGGAAAATGGTATTGATTTGTTCTTCTTTTAAATTTGCTTTTTTGAGTGTGTTTTGAATGGTTTCTTTTAGCTGATGACTTGTGTGCTCGAGGGAGGTGTTACACTCTTTTTGTGAGATGATTTTAGATAATCCTGTTTCAAGGATATCTAATTTTATTTTTGTTTCTAAACTTTGTGTTAAATCGATTTTAGCCTGCTCTGCTTTGAATAAAAGGTCGTGTCCACTTTCATAATGGATGACTTGATTTAAACGTCCTAGTTCTTTTATATGTGGATGTGTGTGCAGTAGTTCTTCGACGATTTTCTTTTTCTTTTGCGTGTAGAGCATATGAATACGGTGCCATGTGCTGAGGTCAAAATATAAATGGTTTGGTGTTTTTAATGTTTCCGCGAGCTCTTGTTGAAATCCTAAAAAAGGCATGATGTTTTGCAGGCTGATAATATGGTCTATGTTTGTTCCGCCAATATGGATTCCGTCATTTGCTAATACTTTTGAAGGTGCCCTTGGATTCATTTGTATGATTGAAAAATCAGATGTTCCCCCACCTAGATCCATCACAAGTGCGATTTCTTCTTTTTCAATGGTTTGTTCATATTGTCTGGCCGCAGCAAGGGGTTCAAAGCAAAAGGAAATGTTTTTAAACCCGGTTCTTTTGGCAATTTCTTCGAGTTGATTTTGCGCTTCTCTATCTTTTTTTGGATCGTTATCGACAAAAAAAACAGGTCGCCCTAGTGTGATCGAGGTTATTTCCGATTGCATGTTTTTTTCGATTTTATTTTTAATATGTGATAAAAAAATTTGAATAACATTTTCTAAAGAAACAAAACTGTTTTTCATCTTTGTTTTTTCTTTAATGATAGAAGATCCAAGGAGGCTTTTTAAAGAGCGAAGGAGTCGTCCTTCGGTATGGCTTACATAAAGATTTGTTGCTTTTTGTCCGAAGTGCCGTGTGTCCGTTTTATAATTAAAGAAGATTGTTGAAGGGAGGAGTTTTTTTTCATTTTCTAAAGGGACGAGATGTATTTTTCCTTCCCTATACACTCCTGCCACAGAGTTTGAAGTGCCGAAGTCGATGCCGCAATGCATGATTTATCCTTTTAAGTGATCGGAATATAAAGAGAAAAGGGGCTTTGAGTCAAGCATTGATTTTTAAGTCGTGTTGTTGTATACTTTCTGTTATTATGAGAAAAGGAATACTCCTATGAAAAAAGTTTTATTTTTAGCCGCTGTTTGCATGACAACAAGTGTGATGGCGCAATACCGTTATCCATTAGAAGGACGAAATTATTGTAATCCGTATGAAGGGCCGTGTGATTCTGTTATCCCGCCTTCTGCGCCGGCTCAAACCATTACTGTTGAAAAAAAAGTGACGCGTGAAAAAGAATTAGAGCTTACGGATTTGCATCGGAACTTAGAAAATCCATTTTTTATGCCAACAGAAGGTCAGGTGTTTTCCAAGACAACCGCCGAAATTGGTGGGCGCGATTCCAATATGCGCTATAATAATAACTTAGGTGCTTTAGCCGCAACTCATGATTTTAATATTGAATCAGATGCTGAGGCCTCTTTTGTGTTTGTGGAAGAACTGGGTTTTGGAATCACAGATCGTGTGGCTTTTTATTTACGTGCCGGTTATGCCAAAGTTGAACGTGAATATACAAATACGACAACAAATCTTGTTACGCTGGAATCTAGTGCCGAAGATCCAATGGGGGTGACCGCAGGGTTTTCATTCCAAGCGGTGCGTAGTCCTGTTTTTTCTTTGAATTTACATGCTGAATATACCAAAGCACCAGATAATTATATTGGTGGGTTCCGGGATCAAATGGCCGCGTATGCCGTTATTGGAAAAGAAAAAGATAATATTGCGTTTGCGCTTCATTTGGGAATCTTAAAAAATAAAGAAGGTACTGTTAGTGGGATGTATGACACTTTTGGAAACGAGCTTATTGAAAAAGCGTCGACAGACCGTATTGCGCGTGCTGAAATTTTAAAACAAGTGAGCCCGACTTTTTCTCTTTTATTCGGCTTGGATTATGAGATGCTTTCTGCAGAAACGGCCGGTGGATCAGACGATGATGTTTTGCGCGGTCGTG
>JAFGVS010000004.1 GCA_016937865.1 Alphaproteobacteria bacterium | reverse complement strand
TTACGTATTCTACTCATTTTTGATCTCCTTTTTGATCTAAATTAGTAGCTTAACACACTGTCCGAATTTTTGGGACCACCTCTTAATATCCCTCTTTTATAGGGGGATTTTTTTGTTATTTTTTGTTATTTTTCATGTCTTGAAGCGGCGTTGTCGAATCCTTAAACTAAAGTCACAGGAGACGATGCTATGCAATGTGGTAAACACACTAAAATTGCCGATCTGGCGATTATTAAACAACCCGATCATTTAATCATGGGGGATTATTCAGAAATTCGTGAATTCACGGTCATTACCGCGAAAACCACACTTGGGAAACATTGTGGGATCGAGCGGAATGTCACCATTAGTGGATCCAAATATCATTTTAAATTGGGGGATTATTCGGCGATTGCCCATGGGGCCCGGATTTTATTGCAGAGCAATGATTATGTACATGATTTAATCTCGCATGACAGTTCTATCGAAGGGGATGTCACGTTTGATCGGTATACGGGATGCGGGGCGAATGCTATTGTCATGCCGAACAATCACATTCCAGAAGGCACTGTGATTGGCGCACTGAGCTTTGTGCCGCCGAATTTTAAATTTGAACCATGGTCTGTGTATGCCGGTATCCCGATTCGAAAAATCAAAGATCGGGACAAGGGAAGTGTGTTGGCTCAGGTTATGAAAATCGAATCGGGAGAACAATAAAATGTGTGGCATTGTTGGTATTATTGGGAAACCAAATGTTGAAAAAGAACTTTTAAAGGGTCTTAAAAAATTAGAATATCGTGGCTATGATTCGGCGGGGATGGCTTTTTTAGATAAAGACGGCGGACTTCGGATTTTAAAAGAAACAGGTAAAATTGTTAATTTAGAAGAGGTTGTTTTGGCGCAGGATATTGAATCGACGGTTGGTATTGGACACACCCGTTGGGCGACTCATGGGGCGCCGAATCGGGATAATGCGCATCCTCATTTTACAGATAAATTAGCGCTTGTGCATAATGGAATTATTGAAAACTATAAAGAGTTGCGCGTCGAGCTTTCTGCAAAAGGGTATCCTTTTAGAAGTGAAACAGACACCGAAGTGATTGCTTGGTTGGTGACAGATTATCTAAATCAAGGATTAAAAGAATTTAATGCGGTTGAAAAAGCGGTTGCTCGTTTAAAAGGAGCCTATGCCTTGGCGATTATTTTTAATCGCTGTCCGGATTTGATTATTGGGGCGCGACAAGGATCTCCGTTAGCGATTGGTTATGGCGAAGATGCCATGTATTTAGGATCCGATGCTTTGGCTTTGTCTTCCTATACAGATACGCTTTGTTATTTGGAAGAAGGCGATCTTTTCTTTATGAAAAAACGTGGTGCAAAAATCAAAGATAAACACGGTCGATGGGTGGCTCGAAAAATTAAGACTTTGGATTTAGCACAAGCAGATTCAGATAAAGGCGATTTTGATCATTATATGTTAAAAGAGATTTTCGAACAGACGCAGACAATCAAAAAGACGGTTGATTATGTTTTTGATTTGAAGAAGAAGACGCCCAAAGATTTAAAGGATATCCTCGGATTTCCGGCTGAAATTGACTTTCGTTCTTTGAAAAAGATTACGCTTGTGGCATGTGGCACTTCTTATTATGCATGTTGTGTTGCAAAATATTGGATTGAACACTTGGCCCCCATTTCTATTGAAATTGATGTGGCTTCTGAATTTAGATATCGGACACCGTTTATGGAAGAGGGTGGATTGGCTGTTTTTATTTCTCAATCTGGGGAAACAGCAGACACGCTTGCCGCGCTGCGTTATTGCAAAAAATATGGGCAGAAAATTTTGTCGATTGTAAACGTTCCAGAGAGCACAATTGATCGCGAATCAGATGTGTCTTTGTTTACGCAGGCTGGCCCTGAAATTGGGGTTGCCTCGACAAAGGCTTTTACGAATCAGTTGGTCATTTTACTGTGGTTAGCCGTTAAAATCGCTTTTGAAAAAAACGTTTTAAAAGAAGAAAAACAGGACAAATTAATTCAGACTTTAAAAGATCTTCCTGGTTTAATTGAAGAAGGCTTGCAGGATTCAAAAAAATTAGAAGTCATAGCCTCTAAGATTACACATGCGAAAACGGCGCTTTATTTGGGACGTGGTATTTCGTATCCGATTGCGATGGAAGGGGCGTTGAAGTTAAAAGAAATTTCCTATATTCATGCTGAAGCGTATGCCGCAGGTGAAATGAAACATGGACCGATTGCCTTGGTTGATGAAAGTGTTCCTGTTGTTTGTTTTGCCCCCTTTAATCAATTGTTTGAAAAGACAGCGTCTAATATTGAAGAAATTATTGCACGTAAAGCCAATGTGATTTTGATTTCGGACAAAGAAGGATTGGATGCTATGGGCGATAAAATTGAAAACCGAATCGAAATTCCAAAAACAAATATTTTTTCTGAGCCTTTTTTAACCGTTTTGCCGGCACAAATCTTTGCCTATTATGTTGCGGTGTTAAAAGAAAATAATGTGGATCAGCCGCGCAACTTAGCCAAAAGTGTCACTGTTGAGTAGTTTTTTATTCTTTTGAAAAGATTCATACTCATTCTTCTGAGGATCTTAAGATTGTTTTTTGAAGAGTTGGATATACAGGGCGCCTTCGCCACCGTCGTGGAGGTGGGCGGTTTCTATACTGCGGATGTAGTTAAAGCGGGGGTTTTGGCTTAGCCAGGAAGGCACATCGGTTTTGAGTTCTCCAGATTTTCCGGTGATGACCAGAACGCGTATGTTTTTGGATTCATAGGCTTTATCTAAGAAATCACAAAGTATTTCGAAGGCGTCTTGTTTTCGAAAACCGTGGAGGTCTATTTTTTCTGTAAATTTAAATTTATTTTTTTTATGCATTAGGGGTTGACTCTGGGATTTTCTTTTGCTTAAGTAAGGCTATCAAATTAAAAATTAAAGGGTTGATTATATCTCGGGAGGTCTCCCTCCCACCAAAGCGGTGATTTTCGGATCATCGCTTTATTTTTTATCTAAAATCGCGCTGATGATATTTTCGGTTGGAGACTCTTTGGTTTCCAATAAATTTTTTACCCCGTTTTTTAAACGCAATTGCATTCTTTTATGTTCTTCTTTATTGGATAAAATTGAAAAGGCAAAATGGGCTAATTTTTCTGGTGTACATTTTTCCTGGATGAATTCAGGAATGCGTTCGCGGTTTGACGCGATATTAAATAAATTTGCAAATTTTGTTTGAACCAAGCGTTTGCCAATCCAATAGGTGAGTGGATTAAATTTATAGCATACACAATGTGGCACGTTTGCGAGGCCTAGTTCCAACGATACAGAGCCCGATGCGGCCAAGGCAACGTTCGATGCGGCAAATAAATCAAACCGGTTGATCGCACTTCCCTTGATGAGTTTAATATTTAAATTCATATCGGTATTTTTTACAAAGTCACGCACAAAAGTATGTGTGGCTTCAACGGTTGGGATAAAAAAACGCGTCTGCGGGAAAGCATAAGAAAGTATTTTTGCCGCTTTTAACAAAACTGGCAATGTGCGTTCGATTTCACTTTTACGTGATCCTGGAATTAAGGGTAGAACAAAAGATCCTTTTTTAATCTTGAACTTTTCTTTAAATCGTTTGGCGTCTCCGTTTTCCACGCCGCTCTCAATGACGGGATGTCCGACCAAGGTTGTTTTTAAACCATGTGGTGTAAAATATTTGGGTTCAAATGGAAAGAGGCAAAGTAAGTGATCAAAGAGTTTTGCAACTTTGGCGGCACGCTCGGGTTTCCATGCCCACACTTGTGGTGCGACAAAGTGGATACATTTTACATCGGGGTTCCATTTTTTAACGGCTTTGGCAATTCGGAAATTAAATCCTGGGCTATCGATCGTGAAAAGGACGTCTGGTTTAAAGTTTTTAATTTGTACCATGGTTTTTTTATAGACTCTTAAAACAGAAGGTAAATTTTTTAAAACCTCAAATAATCCCATGATAGATAAAGGTGTGATCGATTGATTTGATTTTAAACCGGCTACCTTCATTTCCGTCCCGCCCAGTCCTTTGAGCGTTACGTTTTTTTTAAGAAGTCCTTTGACGATCGGGGCACCCCACATATCGCCACTGGCTTCCCCAGCAATAATAAAAACTTTTTTTTCCATAGTGAGCCAGTTTTATCATATTTCGAAAATGAAATCAATCGATTTGGATGAAAAGATTCGTAAATTTATTAAAATTGTGATATTCTTTTTCTGTTTGTTTAGTTAGGAGATTATTGTGAAGACGTTTTTTATTTTTGGTTTGAGCTTTTTTATCGGTACAAATGTTATGGCGGCGACAGGAACAGGGCATGCGCAAGCAGAGCTTGCGAGTCCTTTAATCGTTGTAAATGGACAAAATGTTGATTTTGGAATTATTGCGATTGATCCTGCAGCGGGTTCTCAAACTGTTTCAATGAGCGCAACTTTAACTTTTTCCTGTCCTTCAGCTTATGTTTGTTCAACACCAAGAGCAAGTGGGCGGATAATAATAAGTGGGGCTCCGAATACGATGGTTTATTATAGTGTCGAAGGATCTATGGCAACACTTAGTGATGGGTTAGGGCATACTTTGGCATTTGATCCTCTATTTCAAAGCGATTTGGATGCATCTTCATATACACTCTTTCCAGGAGGTTCTATGGCGGTTCCTGTAGGTGGTTCACTTTATTTTACTGGAAATGAAGTTTCTGGAACATATAACACAACAAATGCAGGTGGATCCGGGTATCAGGTAACCGTTAATTATTAGTTCTTTAAATTTGAATAGAAAGCGGGCTGATATGTTTACTTCTTTATTGTATATATTTATTTTTCTTTAGGCTTTACTTTAAAAAAAATAGCATGGTAGGCTTGTTTATGTATGGGATGCTCCTTATATGAAGAGTTGTCCTAAAACGAATGAGGCTATATGAAAAATACAAAACAATTTATTGTTATCCCTTTAAGAGAATCTGTTGTCTTTCCTGGAATGATAACCCCCATTTTTATTGGGCGGGATTTATCCGTTAAAGCGGTTGAAAAAGCGACCGAAACAGGGTTGCCTTTGCTTTTGTTGACACAAAAGAATCCACGTGTTGAAAACGTGATGCCTGCTGATTTATATAAAATCGGTTCTACCATTGAAATGTTGCAATATTTGAAGTTACCAACCGGAACGGTCAAAGTTTTGGCGGAATCAACTGGAACGGCGCGTGTCTTATCCATTAAAGAAGAAGACGGTGTTTTTTTTGCCAATGTTCAGCCGTTAGAGCATCGTGCGAACGAGCCAATTGAGCAGTTACAAGATACCATTGATCTTCTTATTGAAACATTTACCCAGTATGCGCGTGTTTCCCGTCGTATTCCATCTGATATTATTCAAACCATTAGCAAGGTTACAGACGTTGGTGCTCTGTTTGATATTGTTTTGGGACATTTGGACTTGTCTTTGGTTAGACAACAAAAGATTTTGGAGTATCCTTCTACGGAGAAACGTTTGGAACGCTTTATTGAAATATTGCAACAACGGATGGTTACTTTCCAGTTAGACAATCGTATCCAAAAGCGTGTTAAAACCCAAATGGACAAGAATCAAAAAGATTTTTATCTTCATGAAAAAATGAAGGCAATTCAAAAAGAGCTGGGGGATGACACGAGTGATATTAACACTTTTGAAGAAAAACTCCGAAAGACGTCCTTACCGAAACTCGTTTCTGAAAAAGCAAAAGAAGAAATTGCGCGTTTGAAACGCATGCCACCTATGTCTTCGGAAGGAACAGTTGTTCGGAATTATTTGGAATGGTTGTTTAACTTGCCTTGGACAAAAAAATCTCATTTGAAAAATGATTTGGAAAAAGCCCAAATGGTTTTAGATGCCGATCATTATGGATTAGAAAAAATTAAAGAGCGTATTTTGGAATATTTATCTGTTCAAAAACGTACTGGAAAACCAGGTGGAACCGTTCTGTGTTTTGTGGGGCCTCCAGGGGTTGGAAAAACCTCCTTGGGACAATCCATTGCGCGCGCGGTTGGACGTGAGTTTGAACGTATTTCATTAGGTGGTGTTAAAGATTCTTCTGAAATTCGAGGGCATCGTCGAACCTATATTGGGTCGCAACCAGGGCGTATTATGGCGGCGTTGAAAAAAACGAAAACGAATAATCCTCTAATCATGTTGGACGAAATTGATAAAATGTCGTCTGATTGGCATGGGGATCCTTCTGCTGCCTTATTGGAAGTTTTAGATCCGTCCCAAAATAATAAATTTAATGATCACTATATTGAGTTGGATTATGATTTGTCCGATGTCATGTTCATTACGACGGCGAACTCGTTAGATATTCCAGGGCCGCTTTTAGATCGTATGGAAGTGATTCGTTTGTCGGGCTATACTGAAGCCGAAAAAATTGAAATTGCGAAGAAATATTTAATTGCGCAACAATTAAAAAAGACCGGCTTAAAATCAACTGAGATACAAATCGAAGATGATGCCCTGCAAAAAATTATTCGAAATTATACACAAGAAGCAGGGGTGCGTTCGCTTGACCGTGAAATTTCTAAAGTTATGCGTAAGGTTTTACGCTCTTTAGAAACAGATGGTACAAAATTAGTTACGGTGAATGCTAAAAACTTGGAAGATTATTTGGGGGTTGAAAAAGTTGATTTCGGCCGGAAATATGAAGAAGATCAAATCGGTGTCGTTAATGGTTTGGCGTGGACGCAGGTGGGGGGTGATTTGCTTTCTATCGAAGCGGTTTCTATGCCAGGTAAGGGAGAATTTTTGCTGACGGGTAAGCTTGGTGATGTCATGAAAGAATCCATTCAGACCGCGAAATCATTTGTGCGTTCCCGTGCGTCTCAATTTGGAATTACGGATGAAACATTTAAAAAACGTGATATCCATGTGCATTTACCAGAAGGGGCTATTCCAAAAGATGGTCCTTCTGCTGGACTTGGGATGGCAACCGCAATTATTTCGATTTTGACTGGAACGCCGGTTTCGAAAGACGTTGCGATGACTGGGGAAATTACGCTCCAGGGACGTGCTTTGCCGATTGGTGGTTTGAAAGAAAAGCTGCTTGCGGCGTTGTGCGCTGGTGTGAAGACCGTCATTATTCCGGAAAAAAATAAAAAAGACCTTAAAGAGCTTCCTGAAAAAGTGAAGAAAGGTTTGAAAATTGTCCCGGTGAAAAATATGAGTGAAGTTTTGGAAATTGCGTTGACGCAGCCAATTGTTCCTCTGCCAATGCGATCAAAATCCGTTGGTGCAACTTGCCAGGCCTAACTCCGAAAGATGTAACAAGTAAATCCTCCAGAAATGGGGGATTTATTTTATAGTGATGATGTAAGACAGTTTTCATGATATGCTTTAATAGGAATTGATATATTTGGAGGCAATAACGACGTTGTAATTTTTGTGTGGTTTTTTACTCTATTTAGACCTTCTTTTGTAATATTTAATTGGGCTGCGACGAGCTCTTCTTCATTATATTGCACAAATCTTCCTAAATACTCCAGA
>JAFGVS010000021.1 GCA_016937865.1 Alphaproteobacteria bacterium | reverse complement strand
TCGATTTAATCATCGACATGAAAATTTATATCTGCTATTATTAAGAGAATTCAGATCAAATCCACTCTAAAGTTGTCTTGACCCAAAGTATATATTTCATATGAGGGTCTCCATCAATAGAGTATAACAGAAACAAAAAACAAAAGAAAGAAAAAACGGCGTAATAAATACGCCGTTTGAATGGGGATAAGTCAGTTTACCAACGCGACCATTTGCCATCTTTGATAAGACCTGGGTTTGAAACACCTGTGGCTTGAAGCGCGTTACGGGCTTGTTGTGCTTCTTGGATTGTATTAAACGGTCCAACGCGTACTTTGTAATATCCACCTTCATTTACAACAGATGAATTTCCAGCACTTGTAATACGTGCGCGGAGCTGTTCTGCATTTGCACTAGACGCAAGGGCGCCAGCTTGAACATAGAAAGCACCGGTTGTCGCCATAGGAGCGATTGCCGCAGGCGCCATTTCAGAAGGATCCAAAGCTGTTGGGGCAGCGGCAACAACGGCGTCTGTACCATTTGCCATCGCCATCATTTTAAGCTGTTTACTTTCGGCTTCCATAACTTCAATAGAAACACGTGCTGTTCCACTTTGTTTCATACCGATTTCTTCAGCAACAGCTTCAGAAACATCAACCAAACGGTTTTTCGTAAAAGGACCGCGGTCATTAACACGTGCATAAGTAGATTTACCAGTGTCTAGATTTGTGACTTTAATCACAGAAGGCAAAGGCAATGTTTTATGGGCAGCGGTATAAGCGGCTGGATCAAAGATCGCACCGTTTGCTGTTTTTTGTCCGGCAAATTCCGCGCCATACCAAGAAGACATTCCTTCTGCTTGATAAGAATAGTTTTCAGCAGGCGTATAAGTCATTCCATCAACATTGTATGGTTTGCCAATTTTGTAAGTACCAACAGGGGCACCCATAACGGAAGGATGCATAGAGACATCAGACATTGATGAGACTTGCTCTTCAGGCATTGTTTCGGTTGGTAAAGATTGTTCTTCTTGTGTCGCACCTTCTTCTGGGCTATTCCACGTTTGAACAGGGGTATTGTGTTGGCAACCTGCAAGAAAGGCGAAGGCGGCAACAAAAGATAACATTTTTAACATTTTTTTCACTCCTTTTTGAACTTCAACAATAACCCTAACACGTTTTTCAGAAAAAATCAATCATAAAGAAAGGGTTATAATCTGTAAATTAAATGTTGATAGAGTCCGTTTTCTTTCGTACGGTTAGTTATAGTCTGTTCTATTTAGATTGTGATGTTATTTTTAAAAATTTTTCGAATTATATTTAATCGGTTTGGCATAAACCGTATATGATACAGTTTGAGTCAAATTGTTGAAAAGAACATTAGAAAGTTTAAAAGAATGGGCTTAAAAACAGAAAAGAAATTTATAACAAGATAAGTAGAATAGACTATAAAATGCGGATAGAAAATCTTTCTCTTTTTGATTTCAGAAACTACACACAAAAATCCTTTTCTTTTGAAGGCGATTTTACGATGTTTTATGGAAAAAACGGCGTTGGTAAAACCAATGTAATAGAGGCGCTTTCTTTTCTGTCTCAAAATGGAACCTTCCGCAAAAACAAATTAGAAGAAATCGGCAGATTAAAAGAGGCAAAACATACGGGTTGGGATGTCTCGGCCAAAGTTGTCACAAAACAAATTCCATACAAGGTTGAAACCGGGTATGATAAATCCACCAGCATCTTACGCAAGGTCAATATAGACGGGCGTAAAAAATCTCCCAAAGACCTGGCGGATTTGATTCGCTGTGTTGTCTTAACCCCAGTGATGGATAAAATTTTTGTTGAAGGGGCGCCGGCCATCCGCCGGGTGATTGATCGCATGATTGTTTCGTTTGATTCAAAGCACGCCGACCGTTTAACACAATTAAATAAATTACTCAAAGAGCGCAGCGCCTTATGCGAAAAAGGGGTATGCTCAACGTGGCAAGACGTCAATGGACGGATACTCGCAGAACAGGCCGTTGCTGTTGCTGTCGCTCGGCTGGATTTTATTGAAAATCTAAATGCGGTGTTAAAAGAACACCAAACCCTTTTTCCATCTGTTTCTTTAACGTGCTCTGGGATGCTAGAGGATAAGTTACAAAAGGCATCGGCTTTAGAGGTTGAAGAATTTTATGAGCTTTACTTGAAAAAAAATAGAGATTGGACCTCTATCGATGGGGCGCATAGGTCTGTGTTTGATTTAAGACACATGGATAAAAATATGCCCGCTGGATTATGTTCGACGGGTGAACAAAAAACGATGCTGCTTTCTTTATTATTGGGGCACGCTATTTTGATTCAAAAAGTGTTTGGGGAAATACCGATCTTTTTATTAGATGAAGTGTTGTCGCATTTGGATGAAAAACACCGTCATGTTTTATTTGAGGAATTAAAAAAACTAAAAGCACAAGTCTTTATGACAGATGTCGAAGGCAAACCCGTCGACGGCATTGATATGCAAAGGATCGCGCTTTAAAAAAGAGAACGTCATCCTGAGCGGTTTGGTACGTGAGGACACACAGATCACGCAGATAACGGAAGTAGATTTAAACAGAATGGATTTCCAACAAGAAAGAATGCACAAATGAAATTTGTAGATGTTGTTTTACCCTTTGCCGGCCGTGCGTTTTACACCTATGGCGTGCCAGAAGATATGGAAATTGCGCCAGGGCAAATCGTACATGTGCCGTTTCGTCGAAAAGAAGAAATTGGTTTGGTTGTAAAACAAAATAAAAAACTCGATTGCGATATAAAAAAAATTAAAAATATTATCGCCAAAACAGAGTATCAATTTTCACAAAATTTTCTGGAGTATTTGGGACGCGTCTCACGATTTACCATGTCCGATTTTGGCGCCGTGATTCGCGCGGCTCTGCCCCCCAAAGAAGTGCTGATTGCAAAAACCGAAAAAGCGCTCTATATGCCCGCAGATTTTCAAGGACGATTAACGCCACAACGCCAAAAGATTCAAAATGCTTTTCTGGGGAAAACGGAAAGTCTGACGATGGCGCAAATCCTCAAAAGAACCGGACTTTCGCGTGCCGTTATACAAAGCTTTATCGCTGCAGGTGGCTTAGACGAGGTTGAAAGTATCGATGGAGACCTAGAGGAAAAACCACCGTTTGAATTTTCAGATTTTGCCTATTTAACAGACGCTCAAAAAACGGCGGCAGAGATCATCAAACAGAACATTCAAACCAAGCCGGTCGTTTTAAACGGGGTAACGGGATCGGGTAAAACCGAAGTGTATTTCAAGCTCGCCAAAGAGGCCATCGAATCGGGAAAACAAGTATTGATTTTATTGCCAGAAATTTCCCTGACGGTGCAATTTTTAAACCGATTTGAAATGCGGTTTGGGCGCCAACCTTCGATCTGGCACTCGCATGTGACCGCGGCGACAAAACGAAAAATCTGGAAACAAATCGACAGCGGGCAAGAACAAATTGTGATTGGCACACGCTCAGCACTTTTCTTGCCGTTTAAAAACTTAGGACTGGTGGTGGTAGACGAAGAGCACGACGGATCCTATAAACAAGAAGATCAATTTTTATACCACGCACGCGATATGGCGGTCATGCGTTGTGCGATGGAAAACGCGGGGATTATTTTGGCCTCTGCAACGCCTTCTTTTGAAACACTCGCTAATATTGAGGAGGATCGTTACGCGGAAGTCAGACTGACCGAGCGCGTTAAAAAAGCGGTCATGCCGGCGATTGAATTGGTGGATCTCAAAGAAAACAAACCCGAAAAAATAAATGATAAAAAAGGATGGATATCGCCTGTCTTAATTGACTCCCTGATACAAACATTTGAAAACAAGCGCCAGGCTCTTTTATTTTTGAACCGGCGTGGGTATGCCCCGCTGATGATTTGTGGACGCTGTGGTCATCGGGTGAAATGCCCGAATTGCGATGTGTACATGGTTTATCATCAAGGTCAAAAAGAGTGGCTAAAATGTCACCATTGCGATTACCAACGGACCCCACCGAAAAAATGCGAGCAATGCGAAGACGAAGATTCGTTTACACTTTGCGGACCCGGCATTGAACGACTGGCCGAAGAGGCAATGACGCGCTTTCCAAATCAACGTGTTTTGGTGTTGTCCTCGGAAAACACACAAACGTCAAAACAGTTAGAAGACGCGTTGCATAAAATTGAAAACAGCGAGGTCGACTTAATTATCGGAACGCAAATTTTAGCCAAAGGGCATCATTTCCCGGGGCTGGCCGTCGTTGGTATTGTCGACGCGGACATGAGCCTGATGGGCGCGGATTTTCGCGCCGGTGAAAAGACACTGCAACTGTTGGAACAAACCGCGGGGCGGGCGGGACGTGTTGGCGAAAAAGGCACGGTGTTTGTGCAAACCCATGCGCCGGATCATCCCGTGATGCAGGCGTTGCAACGGGGCGACAAAGAAGGCTTTGTTCAACAAGAACTGTCCGCACGAAAATTATTAAAAATGCCACCATATGGCATGCTGATTGCGTTGATTTTGTCCGGCAAAGACGAACGAACTTTGCGCGCTTTTTGTGAAGACATGGCCCGTCGGGCACCACAAGACAACGACATTAAAATCTTTGGGCCGGCAGACGCGACCATTCGATTTTTGCGCGGAAAATATCGCAAGCGTTTTTTAATCCAGGCGCCACGATCCATGGCCGGCCATCAATTTGTCCGCACATGGTTGTCTCACATTAAAACGCCATCTACGATCCAAATTAAAATCGACGTAAATCCATATACGTTTATGTAAAGTAAGGCGTATCCTGATGAGTCCCAGTAAAAGAAGCGTTTCCAAAACTTGTTCTTGAAAAAAGGTTAAATAGTACCTATGGTGTATTTAAGAATAAACAAAAGGAGAACGCCTATGAAATTGATGGCACTTGTTGAAATGATGAAGCATCTCTTGAACAAATGGACATTTTTATTTTTGGGATTGGGGTTTGGCGCCATCGACAGTCCGTTTAAATATAAAAGAGTCATTATTTTATGCCTGGCAATCTTCTGTGGCAAAATGATGCAAGAGGCGGAAACCAACGCCATGACCTGGTTTAATAAACCCAAAAAAAAATCTAGAAAGAAATAATAAGTAAAATAAAGAAACCGCTTGGAAAAAGCGGTTTCTTTATTTATTAATCTCCAAGAAAGTCTTGCTCTTTTAGTCTCTGAATCTCTTCTTTCAGCCCTTGCAAGGTGTGCCAATCTTCGCGCTCACCTTTTTCCGCAAATCGGGTTTGCACAGCTTTATATTCATCCTGCAAAACACGGATCGTATGGTGCAACATTAATTTAGATAAACGGTCTTCAATATCTTCCCGGGTCAGACCTTGATTCCGAATCGCCAAAGGCGCAACATGTGTTTTGATTTTTTCCAAATCATCGGGGTTCCCCAGCATCGGTAACAAGCGTTCTTCCCATTGATCAATTAAATCCGGAAACAACGAAAGCAAATCAAAAACCTTTATTTTTTCATTCGCGGAAAAAGGTAGTTCACGCGCCTCACGTTTTTGATTTTTACGGAATCGAAACGTTTCCCAAAGGCGGTTTTTGACATCCCGAATCATCGCATTTTTTAACGTCGCATCCGGCACGGCTTCATACAGCGATAACATCTCTTTTTCAAACGCAGCCTGTCCATGAGGTAGGCTTAAATTATGCGTTGTTTTATGTGCGTCCCATAAGGTTTCACTAAACGGTTTGGCCGCCGCTAAAATGGATTCCATTTTTGATTTTCCGTTTTCTCCGCGCAACACATCATCGGGATCTTGGCCCTGTGGCATAAAGGCAACATTGATCGTTTTTCCCGGCTGTAATAACGGTATAGCACGTTCCAAAGCACGAATAGCCGCTTTTTGTCCGGCATTGTCACCATCAAAGCAAAGGATCGGCGTATCCGCCATTTTCCACAATAAGCGCAAGTGATGTTCCGTCATTGCGGTGCCAAGTGGTGCCATCGCGGTTGGAAAACCGGCAGCATGTAAAGCAATGGCATCAATTTGTCCTTCGGTTACAATGGCTGTGTTTGTTTTATAGACGGCATCACGGCTAACATAGTGCCCATATAACGTTGCCCGTTTATGGAATAAATCGGTCTCTGGTGTGTTTAAATATTTAGGTTCTGTGCCATCCAAGGATCGCCCGGAAAAAGCAATCACAGATCCTTTGATATTGCGAATCGGAAAGACCAATCGATGGCGTAAATATTGAAACGGCTGAGCGCCTTTTCCTTTTTTGAAAAGGCCTGTTTGTTCCAATTGTGCATCGGTCACTTTTTGGGCTTTTAATGTCTTATAAAGTTGATCGTTATCTGGGGCATAACCAATCCGAAATTGTTCGATCGTTTCCCAAGAAAGCTTGCGTTTTTCCAATACATAATCCAAGGCTTCTTTACCACTATCCGCTCGCAGCGCATCTTCAAAAAATCCAGCAGCGGTTTCTAAAATATCGATGAGACTCTTGCGAACTTCGAGTTGTTGTTTTTGTTGAGGTGTTTGATCAGGCAGTTCCATCCCGGCTTTTTCGGCGAGTTGTTTTACCGCCTCGATAAAAGAAAGATTTTGGATTTCCATGACAAACTTAATGACATCTCCATGCGCATGACACCCAAAACAATGATAGAATCCTTTGGCCTCCGTTACGGAAAAAGAAGGGGTTTTTTCATTATGAAAGGGACAGCACCCCCAATGGTTTTGACCTTTCGGCGTTAACTTCACACGCCCACCAACAATCGCGGTAATACTTAACCGGGCGCGTAAATCATCTAAGAATCGTGGAAAGTCAGACATACGCGAAGACTAAAAGATAATTCAAATAACTGCAAGCATCATTTGACCTGAACCTAAAAAAGGAGTACAATCGATCAAACAAAGGAAAGAAGGACAATAGTGGAAACGCTACGAAATTTTCTATATGAGATAAATGTTGTCAAAGGGCTCGAACGCCCAAAAAATCAAAAAGAATATAAAAGGTATCATGAAACCATTGCCTACAAAGACAATACCTTCAAAAATCAAAAAGCCACAGAAATAATCATCGACTATATCAAAAAGAATATAAAAAAACTGACAGTCGAAGATATGGGGATAATTGCTTTGCAATGTCCAGAGCTAATTTCCGATATAGTCAAAGAAAATAATTTGGGTGTTGAAGAAATAACAGAAATTTGCACATCGTTGCAAACAAATAAAGCCGAAGAACTCAATGCTGTTTTAAAAAACATGCGTTGGAAAAATTGGTTTAAAAAAAGACGGTTTATAAAAGAGGCTGAAAAAGTTGCTTTTGAAAAAATGTATATCTTTGAAAGAGGAGAGCCAAAGGCTCGCTTGAAAGCCGCAATACGCGTGCCTCAAAAAGTTATTAAAGAAGATCTTCATAGAAGATTAAAATGGATCTCTGATCCAGTAGATTTTCTAAAAAGTGTAAAAAATCCAGATGTATTTTTCATAAAAGCATTTTTAAATTGGAATGCAGAATATGGGAATATAAAAAGAACGTGTACAGAAGTACAAACGTTTCTTAATGGGAGAATAAGACCGCTTTCTGAAATGGCTATGGATGAAATAATAGAATTTATGGAGGAGAGAAAAAGAAAAGAACAAGAGAAAGAAAAAAAGTTTTTTTTAGAAAAAAAATTCCCTAACGAAAAATCTTTAACTGAAATAGATGAAACGTCAAAACCCCCTTCAGAGCTGATGCAAATACTACCTTCAATACTTCAACACACACACTAATTTCAAAAATATGTAATAACTTGCGTTTTTGGATTCAGGTTGCTAAAATCGCCATCAATGTTTATGTACAAAAAAATAAAAAGGAAATATCGATGCTTGATATGAAAGGAAAAAAAGGACTGATTGTCGGTCTGACGAATGATTTTGGAATGCCGTGGATGATTGCACAAGCGTGTGCACAAGCCGGGGCAGAGTTGGCTATTGCTTATTTGCCAATTATGGAAAAACGCGCAAAGCCTCTCGCTGAAAAAATTAACGCGAGCTTAATTATGCCAACTGGAACAGACGAAAAAAGCTTAGACGCGCTTTTTAAAGCCGTTGAAGAAAAATTTGGTAAATTAGATTTTATGCTACACCCAAATGCGTTTTCGGATAAAAACGAACTTAAAGGCGCGTATGTGGATACCACGCGCGAAAACTTTAAAAACACAATGGATATCTCTGTTTATGGATTTACGGATGCCTGTCGTCGTGCCGCACCATTAATGAAAGACGGTGGGGCATGTTTATGCTTAACCTATTTCGGGGCTGAAAAAGTGATGCCACACTATAATGTGATGGGTGTTGCAAAGGCTGCATTAGAATGTTCAGTACGTTATTTGGCAAATGATCTTGGTAAAAAAGGCATCCGGGTTAACGCAATGTCCGCAGGTCCAGTAAAAACGTTGGCTGCCGCGGGGATTTCAGATTTTCGTTTGATGTTCGGCTGGAACGAGCTAAATGCACCACTACGTCGAAACGTCGCCCCTGAAGACATCGCAGGATCAGGCTTATATTTGCTTTCAAATTTATCATCAGGTGTAACTGGCGAAACACACTATGTGGATTGCGGATATAACATTGTCGGAATGATGGCAGAAGAAGTTGTAAAAGACATCATGCCAATGATTACCGAAAAAATGACGAACAATAATAATTTCTAAAAAAAGAGAAGAGAAAAATTATATATATTCAACGCCCTCACTCTAGAGGGGATGTCCGGACATCTTGATGTCCACGATAACGGCAATTAGTACAGCCAGGATTAATTTCCAAAAGAGAGTAATATAGAATATGAGACATAAGTTTTCTTATCATAAAGACTATAAACGGACAAAACGCAATTTCTGGGAATCCATTGGACAATTTATCAGTGGTCTATTTCCAGAAAAGGCGGCCGTTTTTTACAACCGAGGAACCGTAAGTCAAAAACGGATTTCTTCAAATCTACAGCTATTCTTGGCTGTGTTTTCGTTTATCTTTATCGGATGGGTGGGATATTCATCATATGTTTATTTCCGTTATAATCACATTATGGAAGATAACGCGGCGAAAGTCGAAAAAGCACATGAGCAATACAAACAGTTATTAGCGGTCGTTAGTGCATATGAAAACCAAATCTCTGAAATTAATGATAAAATTGATTCTCAAAATACAGAGCTTGCAAAAAAACTCGATTCTCAAAAGTCGATACCCAAAGAAGATCAAAAAGAATTCTTTAAAAATCAACGTATCTTGGTTGCAGAATTAGGGTATTTCAGTAAAAAAATGCGAGATTTTGCCGCATCAAAAGGTTTTTCTGATTTTGATAAAGAAGAAGTTTACTACCGCTTAAAAAATGCTGAAATCCAACGGGATGTCGCCTGGAAAGAACAAAAAAGGGTCAAAAAACGGAATATAGATTTGGAAGATGCCATTATTCAGGTGCGTTCATCCTATGAAGGATTGTTAGACAAAATGGAGGTTTTGGCCAGTGACAGAGTAAAAGATCTGGAAAAACAATTCGCAGGTGTATCCCGGACATTAAAACGTCTTGGGTTAAAAGATAAAACGATTTTAATTGGAAAATTAAAAGCAGAAGAACGTGTATCAATTGGAGGGCCATTTGTACCTTTAAAGGAAGATAAATTGCCTTCTGAAAATTTAACAAAACGGTATAATGACGTACGAGATAAAGTGAATCTATGGGAAGGGTTAAGCAAAGTGAAAGAAATGCTGCCACTTGGAAACCCAGTAGAAAAAATGCGTGTCACGTCTTCTTTTGGTAGCCGGAGTGATCCGTTTACAGGGAAAGCGGCAATGCACGGCGGAATTGATTTTGCTGGGAAAATAGGCAAACCTTTATATGCGGTTGCGGCTGGGCATGTTTCACGTGCTGGGTTGCGTGGAGCCTATGGATATGCGGTCGAAATAGATCATGGTTTAGGCTTTTCAACACTTTATGCACACTTAAGTAAAATTACCGTAAAAGTAGGGGATGAAGTAAACGAACGCGATATTGTGGGACTTGCAGGATCGACAGGCCGCTCAACAGGCGTACATTTACATTACGAAGTGCGTTATAATGGACGTCCAATTAACCCCTATGCTTTTGTAAAAGCAAAGTTCATTGATTATGGCAAAGCCATTCAAAAATAAAGGATTATAAAGATGTTCGGTTTATTAAAATCAAAACGCACACTCAACCCTTCTGTCATTAACACAGGCGTGGTGATTAAAGGAACCCTAAAAGGAGAAGGTGAAATCAATATCGATGGGGTTGTCGATGGCGACGTAAATGCCGAGGCTATCATTATTGGGCTAAATGGCAAAGTCATTGGGACAATTAAAGCCGATCGCGTAGAAGTTTATGGTGCACTAGAAGGTAAAATTTTGGCCAAAGACGTGTTCTTGGCGGAAACCGCCCGTGTAATTGGAAATATCCATCATGAATCCCTTTCGATGGAACAAGGCGCTTTTGTCGAAGGCGACTTCCGTCATAAGGATACAAAATAATGATTGCAATCGCATCGGATCATGCGGGGGTCGAAATGAAAGCCGCCATTGTGGCGCACCTGCAAAACCGCATTATAGATTGTGGTCCAACAACGGATGATTCTGTCGACTATCCAGACTATGCGAAAAAAGTGGTTGATCAAATCAAAGATAAAAAAGCAGATTTTGGTATTTTAATTTGTGGCACAGGAATTGGGATGAGCATTGCGGCAAACCGGTGTCCTTCTATTCGGGCTGGTTTATGTCGAGCCGTATTGGATGCGATCTTAACACGAGAGCATAATGATGCGAATGTGTTATGCCTTGGCGCACGCACAACATTGATCGACGATGCCATAAAAATAGTTGATGTGTTTCTAAAAACAAAATTCTCAGATGCGGATAGACATACCCGCCGAATTGATAAACTTTCCACCTGTTCGTGTTAAAATGTTCATAAAAATAGAAGTATTTGACAAAATAAAATCACGATGCTATAGTGAAACGACATAAACATAAAAATTAATTTGAGTTTTTTCATTTTTTTAGAAACGGGGCTGTCTTCGGACAGCCTTTTTTATTACTTCAACTCCAACTCTGGAACGTATTTTTCAACAGTTTCGAATATTTCTTCGGTCAGCAAGACTTTCTGCGGCAAGCGCATGGTTGAAATTTTACCGCCGGATTGGATATTCAAAATAACATTCGTATATCCTTTTTTTGCTTTGGCCAACTCTGGTGCAATCTTAGGTAAAACACTTTTATCTTTAATCGGTAAGGTCACCGTTGTTAAGCATTGGAAAATATGGCGCATCAAAGGTTCGGCACTCCGACCAAATAAACTGATAGAATCCCCATCTTTTTTCACATTCGCAGTTAACAACATCGCCGTCTTTTCTTTTAAGAATGTCAGAACGTGCTCCAGCTCGCGTGAGAAAAAGAGAATTTCAAATTCATTAAAAGAATCCGATGCTTTTAAAATACCCATCTTAGTATCTTTTTTCGTGCGACGCACGGTAAAGGAATCGACAAAAACAGGCAAGCGAACGGTTTGACCATCGGCCAAATCGGCAAAATCTTTAGAACTTTGAATGGTCATTTTCTTAAATAGTTTTGAAAAACGACGAAGCGGATGCGTGGTAATATAAAAACCTAAAGTTTCATGTTCCCCACGAATGGTTTCAATAATGGAAAGCGGTTCGGCTTTTTTCATGTTCTGATAAAACGATGGCGCGGGGGCATTGGGGATGTTTTCAGAAACGCCAAATAAACTGGTTTCGCCAGTCTCTTTTTGTAAATACACAGATCCCATATTTGCCAAAAGTAAATTCACATTCGCCAGCAATGTGGCACGATCCGCGTCCAACGTATCAAACGCACCAGATTTGATGAGGTTTTCCAACGTACGCTTGTTCACATCCTTCGGATTAACGCGTGCCAAGAAATCTGGGACGCTTTTAAAAGGGCCGTTTTCATTTCGCTCGGCAACAACGCGTCGCATCGCATCAACACCAACATTTTTCAGCGCACCCAACGCATAATACACTTTGCCTTCTTTGGCCGCGAATAAGGCTTCGGATGTGTTTACATTCGGCGGGACAATTTGCATTTTATACTTTTTGGCATCCGCTACAAAAATGACCAATTTGTCTGTATTGTTTAAATCATAATTCATAGAGGCGGCGATAAATTCGGGGCGATAATACGTTTTTAAATAACCGGTTTGATAAGAGATTAATGCATAACAGACCGCGTGTGATTTATTAAATCCATAAGATGCAAACTTTTCCATCAATTCCCAGATTTGGGTTGAAGTATCGGTCGGAATGCCATTTTTAGAACATCCTTCGACGAACAGAGGCTTTAACTGATCCATGAGGGATTGGATTTTTTTCCCCATCGCTTTTCGGAGAGTGTCGGCTTGTCCACCTGTAAATCCGGCCAACACTTTAGACATTTCCATTACCTGTTCTTGATACACAATAATGCCATAGGTTTCTTTTAAAGCTTTGGCCATGAGTTCGTGTAAATAAGTAACGTCTTCTTTCCCGTGTTTTCGGGCAACATAATGGGGAATATTTTCCATCGGACCAGGACGATATAAAGAAACCATCGCAATCAAGTCATTAAACTCAGTTGGCTGCAAGGCTTTCAAGCTTTCTTGCATACCTGTACTTTCAAATTGGAACAAACCAATGGTGTCACCCTTGGCATACGTTTTATAGACCTTTGGGTCATCCAGTGGAATATGATCAATATCGATTTCAAGGGTATGATTTTGCTTGATCATGCCAACGGCTTGCTTAATAACAGATAAGGTTTTTAATCCCAAAAAGTCATACTTAATCAAGCCCGTATCTTCGACGAATTTCATATCATATTGTGTCACGGGCATTTCCGCGCGTGGATCATGGTAAAGGGCCACCAATTGATCCAGGGGGCGATCCCCAATCACAACACCCGCAGCATGAACCGAGGCGTGACGGTGGAGGCCTTCTAAAATCATCGCAATATCAAACAGCTTTTTAACAATATCATCGGTCTCATATTCTTCTTTTAACGCTTTTTCTTTTTGCAAGGCTTCCGCCAAAGTGGTCTTGTCACCAGGATTTCCGGGAATAAATTTACACAATCGATCAACATGTCCATAAGGCATCCGCAAAACACGTCCAACGTCACGCAAAACGGCGCGCGCTTTGAGTTCTCCAAACGTAATGATCTGGGCGACTTTATCGGCGCCATATTTTTGTTGGACATAATGGATGACTTCTTCACGACGATCTTGGCAAAAATCGACATCGAAATCGGGCATGCTGATTCGATCTGGATTCAAAAAACGTTCGAAAAGTAAGCCATATTCATGCGGATTAATATCTGTGATTTTCAACGCCCACGAAACAACGGATCCCGCGCCAGATCCACGTCCTGGACCAACCGGAATGCCTTGGTATTTAGACCATTTAATGAAGTCAGAAACGATAAGGAAATAGCCAGGGAAACCCATTTTCTTAATGACAGAAAGCTCATAGGCCAATTGATCAAAATACGGTTTTGTGTCGACAATACCAAGCACATCTAGACGTTTTTGTAATCCACGCGTGACTTTGTCTTGTAAAATATCATCTTCGGATTGATTCATGTCTTCATACGCATGAGGCAGTAAAGGGGCGCGGGTTGGTACAGCATATCCACAGCGTTTTGCGATTTGAACGGTGTTGGCAATCGCCTCTGGCATATCAGAAAAGAGGGTAATCATTTCCTCTTGAGATTTAAAATAATGTTCTTTTGTTTCTTTGCGTCGATCGTCTTCATCAACATATCGGCCATCTTTGACACAGAGCAATGCATCATGGGCTTCATAATCAGATTTATGTTTGAAAAAAACATCATTGGTAGCGATAAGTGGGATTGTGTGTTGATAAGCCCATTCAATAAATTGGGGTTCGGTTTTATATTGTTCCGGCAAACCGTGGCGTTGCACTTCAACATAAAGACGGTCTTTAAAAATAGCCTTTAGGTTTAAAAGAATTTTCTGGGCTTCGTCCGTGCGATTTTCTAAAAGGAGCTTCCCTAAAACACCGCGATGTCCCCCGGTCAAACAAATCAAGCCATCATTAAATTCGCTCAGTTTATCAAGTGTTAGACGAAACGTATCATTTTCCAAATAACCGGCTGAAATTAACTTGTTTAAGGTATTATATCCCGTTTCATTTTGAACAAGGAGAACAAGTTGACCTGTTGGAATCTCCTGTGTGGCAGGGCGGGAAAAGCCACGTTTCTTTTGTGGAACAAGTCCAACATCAACTTGGATGCCAAGGATAGGTTGAACGCCTGCCCCTAGGCAAACTTTTGAAAACAACGGAGCCCCAAAAAGGGTGTTTGTATCAGTAACGGCAACAGCCGGCATAGAAAGATCTTCACAAAGGGAAGGGAGTTTTTTGAGGTGAATAGCGCCTTCGCATAACGAATAGGACGAATGTACCCGCAAATGAATAAACCGTGTGGTATCCACGTTTTCTTGTCTCCTTCTCACTTCAAAAAACACCCTAGCATCCTTTTGGAATAAGGTCTAGAAAATAACCCACAAAAAAGAATAAAAAACCGCTTGCTTTTAAAGTCGAAATACGTAAAAAGAATCCTCTTGAGTAAGAGGATTCTTTAAATTTTAGTTTTAATTCAAAAGGTTATTCAGCTTCTTTTTTGAAACACTTGTCATAATAAGAAGTGAGCTCCTTATTCAACATTTTCAGGCTTTCGAACTGACGTCTTGAAACCGGTTCAAGGTCGCCTTCCGAAGGGTCTTTCACAACAAAGGTATAGCATTTTGTGGATTGGTTGTGTTGATACCAAATCAGGACATCCCCGGCAACCGGTGCTGTATAGTAAATTTCATTTAAATCTTCAATCGAGACAGGAAAGCTTTTCCCAAGGGCCAAGGCTTTTGTCGCTTTTGCCAAATGCATTTGGGCGTCCGATTCGCTCGCGGCTGGGTTGATTGGGGTGTTATAACTACCTGTTTTGGTTTGCGTATCCAAGAAAATCACGTTTCCAACAGAGTTTGCCGCTTCTTGTGTTTGCATATTCTTTTTCAAGATCGCACTGGCCGCACCCAAACGGAGGGCATCCCCCGCATTTACGAGTTTCGCAGAATATTTACCCACTTCACCAACAGTGTATTCACCTTCACCGCAATCAACACGTTTACGATCAATGTAGCGGGCAAGTGTGGCATCAACGACTTTTTGCCATCCATGTTGTTTAGAGCCAAAATTTAACATTGCAAAGTTTGCAAGCCATCCGGCGCCATCAGCCCCCATATAGCCCGCGCCCCAGAATTCTTCAACCATCAATTCACTTCCACCGGTAACATCATCACCGCAAGCCTTGGTCAAAAGGGATTTTAATGTTTTGCTCTTTGCGCCACCGCGGGAAATGGCAATACCATAACACGCTTGAGCAGCTTCTAATCTATCGCGGGATAAGTCACATTTATTCATATCGGTTTGATAACGCATAAAACTTTTCATTTGTTTTAAATAATCATTAATCACAGAGTCCATATAAGGTTGGCAAGACCGGCGATAGCTGGCCCGTTCATTACCGGTCGGTAAGGCATCCATGCAAGTTTCAACTAAGCCATAAAAATCTGTGATGCTATTATCTTTACATTTTTTATAACCATCATACTCATCAAGGCAGAATTCATCCAAACAAATTTTAGTTTGATAACGGCAGTCTTCTTTCGTAACGGATTTAACTTTGGGACGACGCTCTGTGTAATAAAATTTAGACCGATCTAAACGATCACCAGTAGTGTAAGGGCGATAGGAAGATGAGGAATATTGCGCCCAGCCTGCGCTTGCAGACAGGCAAAAAATGGCCAATAAAAAGACTTTTAAAGATTGTTTCAACAAATCACCTTTCCTCGGGTACATGCCAAGTATACCTTATTTTGGGACTCCCCGCAAGCCATAAATGATATTTTTTTCCCCTTGTGCTCAAGTATCTAAAAGTGTAAATTCCGAAAAGAGAGAAATCTCATAAACAGGAGAGAGAAATGCAAAACAGAGTAAAAATATCATTATTTGCAATTGCAACGGTTTTTAGTTCAGGGGCTTTCGCGGCAAGCGGGACAGGACATGCACAGATGGAACTTTCAACGCCGTTGACAGTTACAAATTCTCAAGATGTTAATTTTGGGAGCATTGCAATTGATCCGGGCGCTGGTCCTCAAACAGTTACTATGAATAATAGTGGTATCATTACCAATTGTCCTGTTTCTTATGTTTGTTCAGGAACCACAGCAGGAGGGCTAATTCAAATGACAGGGGCTCCCGATATACTTGTTTACGTTAGCATGACAGGGGAGCTAGCCACATTAAGCGAAGGTAACGGAAACACCTTAACATTTGATCCAGTATTTACAACAGGAACAGACACAGCCTCTTCCAGACTAAACGGTGGATCAAACTATCTCTATATTGGTGGGTCAATTGATTTTACAGGGAACGAGCCAGCTGGAGTTTATAATACAACAAATGCCGGTGGATCTGGATATCAAGTTACCGTAAATTACTAAGAAAAAAACAACATAAAAGAAAAGGTTCTCATCAAGAGGGCCTTTTTTATATTTGGTATTGCGAAAATGCCTTTTATTTGATAGAATTAGAGCAGATTAAACCAGAAGAGGAAATTTTTTCATGACAGAAAAATCATTTTTTGAAGAATTAGATAAAAAATTAGGCCACGATGATGATAATGATTTTTCATATAAATCAAACATGCCAGAACAAAATGGAAAAGGTTTTCCTGTTGTCTTGGTCGTGCTCGCGGTTGTCTTTGTAGCGGTTGTGGTTGTGTTATTTAGTGAATTACTTTCACGGGGTGAAAAAGCAAATGAAGCAACAATGCCAGAAAGCGCAATGGAACAAACGATTGGTTCCGACGAACTTTCAGATGAAGATGTTGAGAATGCGCAAAAAGCACTAGAAGCAGCCGAAGAAGAAGACAATGTAAAACCAGCTGTGGAGGGAGAAGATCGTGAAGTCCCTGCGCCAAAAATAGAGAAAAAAGTAAAACAAATCAAAGCCCCAAGCAAAATTAGAACGGGGGACGAATCGACGTCTTCTAAAAAAACACCAGTTGTTAAAAAGGCGACAGTTGTGCCATCTGGATGGCAGGTGCAATTGGCCGCGGTCTCTTCTTATCAAAGCGCGGAAAAAGAATGGAAACGTCTAAAAGGCAGTCACCCAGTATTGGCTAATCAACAATATGCCATTATTGAAAAAGAAGTGAACGGAAAAATGCTATATCGCTTACGCGTAGTTGGAATGGGATCTCGGGATGTTGCGGATAAGCTCTGCGCAGACCTTCAAACACAAAAAGTTTCCTGCCTAGTTATGGAATAAAAAAAAGCCGTTTAAAGCGGCTATTTTTTTTTCAATTTTTTTCGAATCTCTTGGGATTCTTTTTCAATTTCATGACGAATATCATTGAACTCATTCATCGGATCTGAAAATTGGGCAAAAAAACTCGAGACCCCATTTTTGGCTTTTTGAACCCCGCGTACAATCGATTGCATTGTTTTGGGGAAATCCTGAGCTGGCAAAATCAAAAATAAAACAAATCCAATAAGGATAAATTCATAAAATCCTAAATCAAACATCGCCCGTTTCCTTTAATAAAGTTTCAATATGATTCGCTTTGTCCTGTAGATGGTCTTCTCTAAATTGTAAACGGGGAACCACGCGTAAATTCAGACGGTTTGCCAGCTCATAACGAATGTGTTTCACGGATTCTTTCAATTGTTTTTCAAGTTCGGCCTTTTCCATACCATTGTTGGCCATATAAAAAATAGTCGCATTTTTAAGGTCGGGACTAATTTGAACCTCGACCAAAGAAACCGGAGGTAAAAAAGTATCAAAAGAGGGCCATAATTCGGAAAGGATTCGTCTGATTTTTTCGGCAACTTGTAATTGGCGTTGTGTCATTTCTTTCATTGCATAATATCTCCCACATGGATGTTATATTTTTCAGCCGATCCGGCGTTCAACTCTAAAATATAGCGTGTCGGAAACGGCGATTGAATCGTTTCAATAGAATAAGGTGTTGTGTGCGCCGCAATAAAAATGACTTCCTTTTTCGCATTCAGGAAAAGCATATCCAAAGGTAAGGGGGTGTCCTTCATCCACATGGCAATAGGTTGCTCGGCGTGAAAGTCAAACAACATCCCACAGGTTTCACAAAGATTTTTGCGGAACATTAATCCTTTTTGTTGTTCTGCGACAGTATCGGCAACTTCAACGGTAAACGTAGTGCTTCCGAAAGAAACGGTAGAGGAGGCATCGCAGCCGCTCAAAAAAAAGAATAAGGTTATAAGTAATGGCATGAAAGAAATCTACCTTGAAGACCTAAAAAATGCAAGATGTAAATATGATAAAAATGACTCGATAAATAGATTTTAATTATTCTAAAGTAAAAGTGTAAGGGAAAGGAGCAGAGAATGAGCCAGGAAATAACTAAATTAAAAGAAACCGTGGCAGAAATGGTAAAAAACCGCGTTACAGTGGAGGCGGTTAGGTGCTTAATAGAGGGATTAGAAGCAGCCGGAATAGATATTGAAAATGAAAGAAACGACTGGGAAGGAGCGCTAGAGTCTTGGGCAAAAAAAGAAAAAATGCCTGGAGAAGAAAGTAAAGAAATAGGAGATGTGACTCTTTTAATGCATTATAACGCTTTGATAGAGCGAATGAACAAATAAAAGGGTTAGAAATTAAAGGAGAAGGAAATGAGAGAGCGAGAAGAATTTAAAGGCTTATTACAAAAAGCAACAATCGAGGTAAGTATCTTAAAAGATCTTCAAGAAAAAAATCCAATATTTAAGGAAATATATGTCTTGCTAAAAAATGATTTAAATAGAGTCAAAGAAGAGGCCCAAAAAGCTTTTGGATTATTTAGAATAGAAAAAGATGAAATCCCGGCCTGTAAAGAAAAGCTCAAACGAATTGATGAAATTTATAACCGGGCGCTTGTTCGGGGGATACTAACCCCAAATAAGGATGAATGATAACGATGGGTATAATTCTATCTAAAAATCAAAATGATCATACGTAAAAAGAATTAAAACGTATCCGACTTTCTTTAGTGTTTTTTACCGAAGTTCAAAACAAATCATCCGAAAAAGAACGGTAAATACCCAAACACGCAACAGCGTGCTTTTTTTAACTTAAATAAAAATAAATCACTAATTGACTCTGTGCGACTTAGACGGTAAATTCTTATTCTATGGAGAAGACAACGCTATTTTCAACCACCACAGGAACCCCACATCCAATCGTTGAACTGTTTGATACAGGGATGCGATATGATGCCGGAGAAGAGGTCTTGTCGGATATTAATTTATCCATTAATCGTGGGGAATTTTACTTTCTGACGGGGGCAAGTGGTGCTGGAAAAACGACACTCTTAAAGCTTTTATACATGGCACACCCGCCATCACGGGGTTATATCAAACTATTTGGACATGATTTACATTATGGAAACCGGGATGCTATGGCCAAGGTCCGCCGTCGTGTTGGGGTTGTTTTCCAAGACTATCGTCTTATTGATACACTGTCTGTTTTTGATAATGTCGCTTTGTCTTTGCGAATCGCAGGGCGCTCTGAAAAATATATTGAAAAGAATGTGCCAAGTTTGCTGCATTGGGTTGGGTTAGGAACGCATATGCAACATACCCCGGAAACACTTTCCGGTGGACAAAAACAACGCGTGGCAATTGCCCGTGCCATTGTAAATAAACCTGATATTTTAATTGCAGATGAACCAACTGGAAACGTTGATCCGCGTATGGCGCAACGCTTGCTTCATTTATTTGGGGAGCTTAATAAATATGGCACAACCGTAATTGTCGCGACACATAACACGGATTTGGTAAACACGTTTGCGCACCCGCGATTGCATTTGGAAGATGGGCAGTTGACGAAATATGGGGCGGGGAGTGTCTGGACGCTATTTGATAAAGGAGACAGAAAAGGGGGATTAGATGTTTAGAGGGGCGAACTTATTTTCATCTGATTTCAATCACCGCTTTTTGCCTCTTATGGCAGCCTTCACGGTTTTCTTTGCCACACTTCTTTTAGCAAGCGTCTTATCTATTAATCATGCCTTAAAAAGTTGGCATGTAACGGTCGAACAATCAATGTCCCTCCAATTAATTCCACATTATGATACGGACGCAGATCCACAAAAAGAATTAGAGGCCAGAACCAGCAAGGTTGTTTCTTTATTGGCAACAACACCTAAAATCAAAAATGTGCGTCCGCTACCAGAAGAAACAATTCGTACACTTTTGGCTCCATGGATTGGGACAAAACGAGCCTTGGATAAAACATTGTTTCCAACAATGATCGAAGTCAAAACGGCGACAGGATTTACGGACGAAAACTATTATGATTTGCTAAATAAAATTAAAAAAGTCGATTCGTCTTTCCGGATGGAGCGCCACGAAGATTGGTTAGATAAAATCACACAGATCGCACGAACATTTAGATCTCTGGCCTTTTTGATTTTGTTTTTTGTATTAGGGGCAAACGCAGGGATGATTGTGTACGCAACAAGGACTTCATTATCTGTCCATAGGGACATTTTAGGTTTGCTCCATCAAATGGGGGCCTATGATTCATTTGTGGCTAAAATCGTGATGATGAAAAACACGATGCTCACTTTGGTTGGTGGTTTTATCGGATTGATAATTGCTTTGCCTCTTTTTAATTTGCTTCTACGCATGGCGCGTGAAACACAAAGCGGCCTTTTATCTTTGCTTTATTTGGATACCCCAGACAAAGCGGTGTTATTCGTCTTACCATTTATCGCGGCAATATTATGTACGATTACATCTTGGGTGACCGTGCATAGAACCTTAAAGAGAACGATATGATGCGTAGAGGCTTTATTATATTTTGTATATTTTATATAACAGGATTTTTGTGGTTTCTGGGAAAAAGTAAGTCTTTCAAACCATGTAAAAGACATACAGATGCCTTGGTCGCTTTAACCGGGGACGAAGGTCGTGTTGACGAAGGTTTAAACCTTTTGAAAAAGGGTCGTGGGTCTGTTTTGTTTATTTCAGGGATTCAAACCTCTAAACGGGCCACAGAATTATTTAACAAAAGCCCAAAGCACGCCAAAGATAACATCGTCTTGGGGCGGCGTGCTTTTGATACGATTGGCAATGCACATGAAACAGCACAATGGTTAGTACGGACACCAAATATTTCATCGCTGTATATTATTACATCAGACTATCACATGCTCCGATCCCAAGTCGTCTTTAATGCCGTATTAAAAAATTACGATATTTGTTGGCACCCGGTTAAAGGGATAGAAAACAAAAGCGTGTTATTTTTATTTAAAGAATATACCAAATATGTTTTGGCAACGATATGGCATCGTGTTGTGGGGATGAAAGGAAACATTTAGTGTTGTTTCTGCGATCCTTGCTTTTTAATTTCTGCCTTTTGATATGGATAATTTTGTCTTTTTTACCAGAAATCGTCCTGTTGATTTTCCCTTCAAAATATTTGCGGATGTATAGTAAAGTTTGGGGGTATGGCGTCCGGTTTTTACTTCGATGGATTGTTGGAATTAAAATCCTTGTAAAAGGAAAACCGCCAAAAGAACCGGTTCTTTTCGCGCTCAACCATCAATCTGCATTAGAAACGATAGTCTTTCAATTGTATGTGAAAGAGGTGATTTTCGTGTTGAAAAAAGAGCTTTTTTATCTACCGATTTTTGGATTGGCTTTGATGAAAATCGGGCATATTGGCATTAACCGCGCGATGGGACGTCGGGCGCTTTTAAAAATCCAAGAAAAAACAAAAGAAAAATTGGAACAAGGTATTTCTGTGGCTATTTTTCCAGAGGGAACTCGCTGTCCGGTTGGACAACTCGGTCGAATGGGATCGGGAATCGCCGTAATGCAAGAAGAAACAAAAACAGAAGTCTGTCCTGTTAAAATCAAAACGGGACATGTCTGGGGCAAAAATGCTTTCTTCAAAAAACCGGGCACCGCGATAATAGAGTTCAAAAAACCAATCCCCTATAAAAAAGACAACCGTGCTTTTCTACTGAACACGCTCAAAGAAAGATTCTCTTCTTGATTTCATCATTTGTTCACAATATAGTATTCCACGAAGAAAAAATCACAATCTACAAACAAAGTGAAATTAAAATGTGCGCAAGCACATGGTGATGGCTAGCGGAAATTGTCGTTTTAGAACGAAGACGTACATTAGGTACGTCGAAGGATGTTCGCTAAACGGCAAATTACACAGCCAGGATTAATTTCCAAGAGAATACGACATGAACACTTATTCAGCAAAAGATATTGAAGTATTAGAAGGTTTAGAACCCGTCCGTCATCGCCCAGGGATGTATATTGGGGGAACGGACGAATCCGCTTATCACCACTTGGCAACCGAAATCATCGACAATTCGATCGACGAAGCGGTGGCTGGATTCGCATCTGAAATTCACATTTCTTTAGACAAAGGAAACCGCCTAACAATCAAAGATAATGGACGTGGAATTCCAATCGATCCGCATCCAAAATTTCCGGACAAATCCGCACTCGAAGTTATTTTTTGTACCCTGCATGCTGGGGGAAAATTCTCAAATAAAGCCTATAATACATCCGGTGGTTTGCACGGGGTGGGGAGCTCGGTCACGAACGCCCTTTCTTCTGAATTAATTGTCGAAGTGACAAAAGATGGATTCTTGTATCGCCAAACATTTTCACGTGGAATTCCACAAACGAAACTTGAACAAATCGAGCCTAAAAAAGGTACGGGCACAACCGTCACGTTTGTCCCAGATACACAAATTTTTGGCGACGAAATACGCTTTAAACCAACACGTCTATTCCGAATGGCACGTTCAAAAGCCTTTCTCTCCCGCGGGGTTAAAATCCATTGGTCGTGTGATGCCGAAGTTTTAACAGAAGAAGATAAAGTCCCAGAAAAAAAGACCTTTCATTACAAAGAAGGGATTGCAGATTATTTAGAAGAGGTTTTGCCACAAGACAAACGATTATTGCCAACAAACTTTTCTGGTGTTGCAAATATGAATGGCAATGATGGTGAACGTGTGGAATGGGCCATTGGCTGGCGGGATAATGCCGACGGATTTTTAAATTCATACTGTAATACAATTCCAACCTTAGAAGGGGGAACCCACGAATCTGGGTTGCGCGCGCTTTTACTCAAAGGATTAAAAAACTTCGGCGAGATGATTGGCAATAAAAAATTAGCGATGCTAACTTCCGATGATATTTTACGCGACGCCTGTGTTTTAATTTCCGTGTTTTACAAAACGCCATTATTCCAAGGACAAACCAAAGATAAACTGTCTTCAACGGAAGTGACTCGCCTGGTTGAAAATGCGATGCGGGATTATTTTGATCATTATTTAACCGCAGATGTAAAAGCCGGAACATTGCTTTTAGAGAGCTGTATTGAGAATGCCGAAACCCGTTTGCGGGCCCGGAAAGTAAAAGAAACAGCGCGGAAAACCGCAACAAAACGCTTGCGTTTGCCGGGAAAATTAACGGATTGTTCGAAAAAAAGTCGCGACGGAACTGAAATCTTTATCGTGGAAGGGGATTCTGCGGGCGGAACGGCAAAACAGGCCCGGAACCGGGAAACACAGGCGATTTTGCCCTTGCGTGGAAAAGTATTGAACGTTGCCAATGCAACAAATGAAAAATTTGCCGCCAATAAAGAATTATCCGATTTGATTGAAGCCCTGGGTGCGGGTTCCGGGAAAACATTTGAAATCGATCGGTTGCGTTATGATCGTGTGATTATTATGACCGACGCGGACGTTGACGGGGCGCATATTGCAGCCTTGTTAATGACGTTCTTTTATCAAAAAATGCCAGAGCTCGTTTTAAAGGGGCATCTATACTTGGCGTTGCCACCATTATATAAAATCGCACACAAAACACGCACAGAATATGCATTTGATGATGCCGCTAAAGATGAGCTGCTGCGCACGGTATTCAAAGGCAAAAAACCGGATGTGTCTCGCTTTAAAGGATTGGGTGAAATGCGCGCCGATCAGTTAAAAGAAACCGCGATGAATCCAACAACGCGTCAATTGCTTCGTATCGTGATTCCAAAACGCACCGAAGAAGATTTGGAAGATGCGGAAAAAACACGCCAGCTCGTCGAAAGTTTGATGGGGAAACATGCGGAAGAACGCCGTCGCTTTATTGTTGAAAACGCACAGTTCGTCAAGGAAATCGATACGTTAGCGTAAAAAGGAATATGAATGCTTATCTCACTTTTAGGAATTACATTTTCCTGTTTTTTAATTTATCATTTTTCAACACAATTTGAAAAAGCATCCCTCTATCTTGGGCGGTTTATGTCCGCGGGTGTCCGTGGGGCAACGCTCAATGCGATCAGCAGTTCGTTACCTGAATTATTTACGGCCTTTTTATCTTTATTTTTATTTGCGGATAAAGAAGGATTTGCCTTTGGGGTGGGAACGACCGCGGGGAGCGCCGTTTTTAATATTGCGGTCATTCCATGTTTAGCCATTTTTGCCTTTTTGATTCGGCATCGTCGCAGCTTAAAAACAGATAAACGGGTCATGATTCGCGATGGCGTATTTCTGTTATTTGCAGAGTTTTTCTTTTTATATTGCCTGTGGAAAGGCGTTCTAACGCCGGCTTTAATGGGACTTTTGGTGGCGATTTATGCCTTATATGCCATTACGCTTTATTTCGCGAGTCGCGGTGGAAAAGTCGAAGAATATATGTTTATAAAAACGGAAAAAACGAATAGTTGGGGGGATTTGCTAAAGCTAAATTTCGCCAATTTCTTCTTAAAAGGCAAGGGAGAAATGACAACAGCGATTGCGCTGAAAGTTGCATTTTTTGCGATTTTGGGAACGGGGGTTTCATGTCATTTCTTGGTGGAAAGTTGTTATCACTTGGCGGATGTTTTTCAAATTTCACCTTACTTTACGGCGGTGTTGTTGGCCGCAGCGGCAACGTCCGTGCCAGACACCGTTTTGTCTGTGCGGGACGCTTTGGGCGGCCGGGTAGAGGATTCGTTGGCCAATGCTTTAGGATCAAATGTATTTGATATTTGTATTGGACTAGGCTTGCCAGCATTACTGTATGTTTCTTTTGTGGCCCCAATTACATTTGGTGGAACACTTTTAAACAGCTTGCTGACATTGGAAATTGCATTAATTATGATTACCAGCATTGCACTGGGGCTATTTTTATTTGCAAAAAATTTAAAGCGATTTCATGCAATTTTATTGGGAATGCTTTTCGCGGGGTTCATCGGTATTGTTATCGCCCAAATGTATGGCTTTTTGATCTAAGAAGAATAGAGGTCCATCAAATGATGTCCGCGTAACGGCCACAATGTATACATAAGATTAATTTCCTACAGATCCAAAACCATCCAAATAGGGGCGTGATCTGATGGCTTATCCCGTTCGCGAATAGATTTATTGACACCCGCATCTTTCAACATCGATTTGGCTTTTGGATTAAGGAAAAAGAAATCCAGCAAAATACCGCGGTTGTTTTCAAACCCGCCCCGGAAATAATCCCAATACGTATAATAAATGTCGTCCGGTTTTAAGAATCGCATCGCGTCCGTCCAGCCCAATTTTTGCCAATCATAAAAGATTTCACGCACTTCGGGTTGGGCACAAGCCTCTGTTTTTAACGAAGCTGCTGGTAAATTTGCATCAACATCCCGTGGAATAACATTGTAATCTCCGCCAATAACAATGGGTTCATCATAGGTCAAAAGCGTTTTAAAATGATCGCCCATCGCCCGCATCCAATCCAGCTTATATTCAAATTTCGCGGTGCCAATCGGGTTGCCATTAGGCATATAGGTTGATGCAACGCGCACACCACCTGTAAAGGCTTCCAGATAGCGCGAATGGTGAAAAGGATCGTTGTATCCGGGAATGTTTTTTACGACATCTTCGATCTGAAATTTAGATAAAATCGCGATGCCATTCCAGCTTTTTTGCCCATGTGTGATGACATTATAACCGGCATCTTCAAAAAGCGCTTTCGGGAATTGTTCATCTTGGCATTTTAATTCTTGCAGCAGCGCAATATCTGGATCTGATTCACGCAGCCACTCTAAAACATTTTCCAGACGTGCCCGCACAGAATTTACATTAAAGGAACAAATTTTCATGTTTATTTTCCTCCTTTCCATTTAAGGAGAGAGCTTTTCAAACTTTTAATCTGACCACGCCCCCACTTTTCTACATTTTTACCAGTTTGTTTTAAAACAGTATAGTATTCACCATCGGTTCCACCAAATTTTTGAGCCATGCCTTCGATCTTTTTAACAAGGTCGGATCCAAACAAGGCAACCGCAATTAACAAAACCCAACTGTTAAAATTGGTAAAGAAAGATCCCGCCATCTCAGCGATAAAAGCATCCCGAATACTCCCGTCTTCATTGAAAAAGGCAGGGTGTCGATTGATGATTTTTTCAGGCGTTACGGTTTCGCCACCAAACGGTAAAGAAAATTCGCCCATTACCGCAAAGAACAAATATTGAATAAACGCAACCGCAATACACCAAAAAATAAGATTAATCGCACCTTGCTTAAATAGATCGGTAGATTTACTGGCCCAACCGCCTGTATTCGGGAGCATTTTTGATTCTTCATTTTCAAAGGCCCATCCCAAAAAAGCAAAAGGAAGCAGGAAGGCGCCAATGATAAAAGAAAAGAGGGTGTCAATAAAACGCCATAAAAGATCAATCATCAGATTTGCGAAGGAGTAAATTAAAATGATGGCAAAAATGATTTTCAATATAATGTACATAATAGTTGGCGGGAAAAAGATCATCAAGATCATAGACGGCGCCGCAGATAAAATAAGCCAAATCCCCATGTCTACGCCAAACATCAAGTTGCGATATAAATGTTCTAAAATACAAACAAAACGGGCTTGTAGCTCTGGGGAAAAAAGCCCATGTGTTGTTGAAAAAGAAATATCCCCCATACATTGGAAAAAAGTTGGATCGGTTGCGCCGATCACTTCCCCGCCATACGATAAAGCCAAGTCAATTAAAGGTGTAATAGTCAGATCAAAAAAGAACGAAGGATCCACGGTGAAAAAGACCGCCATGACAGAAATCGTCAATCCACGACGGAAAATATTTTTGGCGATTTCTGTTGCAGGCGGCATGCTTTCAGAAAGAAAAAGAGAAATCATATAGAACACAATCCAAAAGACAGACAGAACGATAAGAACCGGAAAAAGAGATTTTTGAAGCGTTAAAAAAAGTTCTAGCGAAAGCGTGGAACTAACGCTCACCAAGGTTTCAGCAAGCTGTCCCGCCCAGCTAAGCTCGGCCATTGCCGGAAAAGAAATACCAAAGAACAACAAAAAGAAAGGGAGACATTTCAGCATTATTTAAACCTCTTCAAGGCGAAGGATTTTGTTAAATCAATCCCTTTTTGAAACAGGTTTCTGGCGCCTTGATAAATCTTTTCACCGACGCCTAATTGGTTCCCTTGAACCATTCCACCGATGTCCCTCATAATACGTTCAAAAAGGGGCATGGTAATTTGGATTAAACCGAATAAAAGTAAAAAGACCATCCACCCACTTGAATCTTCAAGGTTTGGAATTTTCTTGGCGCAACGCATCAAGGTCGCATTGGCGGAAAAATTATCGCCTCGTTTAAAAGCATCATCGGCCAAGGCATAACAGGCTTTGAAATCTTGCTCAATTTGACCCGGCGTATGCTGAACGGATTTTGCACTAATATTATTAGGGAAAATATAGGAAAAATTATCACGCGGGGCGGGATAATATCGATCGCCGACTTCACTATAGATCGTATAAATGAAAACGAAGGCGACCGCCAGCGCAATCATTTTAAAGGCAGATTTAATAATCATATTAATCGCCATTGAAAGATGTCCGGATAATTGACTGGAATCTGCAAAAGCATAGCCCGCTAAAATCAGAGGTAAAAAGAAGAGTGGAATAATGATCGTTAATAAAATATCCAAAAGCAAAAACGGGATCATAAGATGGAACAACAAAAACGTCCCAAAAACATAAGCGCCGGCCAGCCAGGTAATTTTTCCTTCAAAAGCTTGTCCATATAACATCATGTTACCACCGGCCTGAAGTCCGCCTGTGGTGCGCAAGTTCATGACACCCATTGTACATAATAAAGAGGATTTGACCTCACCCGTTAAAATCCCTTTTGGATCATGCGTGGCTTCTGGACAATACCCATCTTCAATGTGTAGAATGTCTGTTACAATAGCAGTGTGGATGGAAAAGATTGGCTCAATAATGCCACGTGCCGCTTGTCGCATCCAATGGGTGCCGGTTAGGCCAGAAAAACCACCGAGTAAAAAAATAATAATCAGAACACGGCCTAAACGACGAATAATGGTTTGTAAGTATTTTTTGCCATCAACGCCACCATCAATTTTCATTTGGGAAAACGTAAACCACGCAAACCAAATCGCCGTTCCAAATAAAATAAGTAAAATTAAATCAGAGGCCAGAAAATCGAAAGATTTTCCAATCGCTTGTGAAAAGAAGTCGATAAGATTGCCAAAAAGGCCACATCCCCAACAAATCGAAGGATTGGTCAGGTCGCATCCCGGCGTGCCGATGACACAATCTGCAGATTGACTGAACCAGGTTCCAAAATCCATCCCCGGCGCCCATGTGCCTTTTGGGGCAAGAAGAATGGCAAGGATAATCGGGACTATCCAAGAAATAATAATTCGTAAAAGCCATTTAAGGATGACGCCCCACATACCATTCCCTTTTTATTTTTTCATTTTCTTAAAGAAAGAAATATTGTTCTTCAAATCCAATAATTGTTTTTTTGCTTTTTGATAGTTTTTATTGAACGTATCTTTCATTTCATTCCAAACTTTATCGTCTTGGCCAGAATAGGCAAATGTATTAGCATATTCAGGGATTTTTTTCATCATGGTATGGATAATAATCAGTCCCGCAATCAAACGCAAGATGATGGTTTCATCAATATCAATCGCGCTCCAAATATCGCTGAAATTATTCGTGCGAATGGCCGTTTGAAGCGCGGCGTAGGATTCAGACGAAGACATCAATCCCAGCAAAATTGTCCCACAAATAGAAACAATGAGGGCGGTAAAGATCATCAATAAAAAACCTTTGAAAAGCATTTTGAATTGAGCTTTGAAATTACTTGCATCAATGCTAAGGTCAGGAATAATCCAAGTCAAAAAAGTAAAAGGCAACCAAAGGAACATCATTCCCATATTGAAAATAGGATCAATCATGTAAAACAGGGTTTGGAACATATAGCGCAAAAAAGAAAAGATAAAGACCCAGGCCAACACCGTCGTAAAAAAGAAAGCGGCCAGAGATTTTAGAAAATCAATAGAAGGAGATGCATCGGAAACGGCGGCGCCCAATGGCGGGATAATATTTTTAACAACAAATAAGCCTAAATTTAAAAGGGCATCCAACAAGAAAGAAAATGATTTTAAAAGAAGGGCAGAGGCCAGCAAAATATAATCCATGAAAACGCCCAAAAGCTGTTCAACCAAGCAAAGGATGTTGTTTTTAATCTCAGGGTTAAACATGGTTTTTGTCGTCGTAAAAGATAGCGGCGTATAAGAACATTCCCCGGCATTTAAGAATTGTTTCGAAATATAAACACTCAGTTCAGAAAGCGGTGTTAAAACCATATTCACAAAATCTTGCACCAGATCATAGCCGGTTTCCGAGGTTCCTAAAATAAACGCGGCAATGGCAATCATACCCAACTTCTTTGGAATCTCTTTGGTAAAAAAAGACATGGTAAGCTCTTCGCCTTGTCCCATAAACATTTTAATGAGTTTAATCATAAACCATAAAAGAAAAATAATCGCAATAAGCGAGATCATCGGTTTACGAACCTTATGCCAAACCACATAAGTAACATCAGAAACGGCTTTGAAAAAATAATCATATAAAGGACACAGCCAACAACTGGTGAGCGTCGCAGAAATTTGAGTGAACGAATCCTGAGAATAACAGGATTCATGCCAGGTAATTTCTTTTTCAATTGCCCCAACTTTCAGAGTGGATTTCCCGTCCTGAGAGGGCAAGACAGACCCAAGTTTTCGACTGAGAGTATCATAAATCGTATTCCCAATAAAATAAGCCGGTTGTGCCATGGCAGGAAGGGCGGAAAAATCCGGTAAATCGGCAGAGCAAACCTGGCCGTTATTCACGAAAGTATTTCGAGACGTGTTAAAAAGGGTTGTAAATGAATCGGCATGGGCCTCTTTTAGTTTTTGGAATAAAGAGCCTGCAGAATAACGTTCTAAAAAGCGCAAGAAATAATCACGATCTGGTGTAAATCCATAGCGGGAAAGTTCTTGGGCTTTGTCGTGCGTAATCTTGAATTTATCTAAATAATCATTATAAGAAAAACCAGAAAGACCGGCACGTTTTAGAAACGCGACTTCCACACAGTTGAAGTCTAAACTATTTCGCGAAATATCTATATCGGTCAATCCAAGTAAACTTTTCGCCGGGTCGGTGCATTCGGCAAAGGCGGTCGAAGAGATAGACAACAGGATAAAAAACAGCAAAGAAAGAAGACGTTTTAACATGGTTATGGTGTCCCTCCCGTTGACGGAGGTTTGCCACCAGATGATCCAGGGGTCATGTCTTTTTGCCACCATTCTTTAACTTTTTTCCAATGACCTTGGTATTCTTTAATTGCGCCATCGATTTGAGAAGAATCACCTTTTGCGGATCCAAATAATCCAATAAGACGTTCTCCGTTTTTAATGATATAAATCATTAAAATACCAATAAAGAATCCTTCTAAAACCATTGAAAACGATAAATCAAAGGCGCGCACCAAGCCATCAATGTCCCCGGCTTTTAAGAGCATGTCGACCGTTTGATTGGTTTGCGGATCAGACCGCGTGAGGAAAGCCATCATCAGGCGGGCATTAAACACAATCAATAAAGGATAAAAAATCAGAGTTGTGGCAACTTTTTTGACCATATCGATTCCTTTTTGAGCAGAAGATCGGGTAAGCGGAAAAACATAGGCCAAGGCCAAGAAGGGATAAAGCATTAAAACAATAACCAGGTCTAAAACACATTCCAATAAAATAACAAAAAGCTTAACCCAGACCCATCCGAAAATAAATAAAATCCCAAGACCAATAAAAATGGCATTTAAAGAAAACGAGCTCCAACCATAAGAAATTAATCCTTCGGCAATCGAAAAAGGCAATAGGCTTGTTTCATTAAACGCCGAAACAAAAGCATATAAAGGGCCAATTAATCCACTGATTGTCGCACTCACACCCGCGTCGTTCATATAAGAGGAAGGATCCGGAGTGGGCATCGTGTGTCCGAAGGCGGACTCGAAAACAAGTCGACCATAATACGCCCCAACATCCAAAACGGGGACAAGTAGCGTATCAACCAACTCTTTTGGGGGAAAGCCAACTAAAACGATTAAGTAAAGGGAGGCAAAAACAATCAGCTTCCAAAAATCACTGAAAAAATCTTTAGCGGAAATGCCTTCTTTCATAGACCAAAAATTATTAAAAATATACATCACAATCCAAAAAGTAAGAAAGATACCAAGGAGCCCACGGCCAATGGCCGCAAAATCATCAAATGTCCGATCCAAAAAAGCACCTGCATTTTCAAAAAGCGCAAAAAACAACACATGTGCAATATCCGTAAAACTCTTGGCCCAGGTGTTTTCCACAGAAAGAATGCGACACGTTTTTGAATCCCAAGGAATTTCGGTTCGATGTGCACCAATGATTAAAACACTTTTGGACTCACTGATCGTGTCATCAATTGTCGCAAGAGGGGTACCAAAAATATTTAAAAATTTACCGGTTGCACTATTCCACATCAGGGGCTTTGAGAGCATTGGAAAAGGCGCGGCCAGTGTCGCATAATTCGCGGCAGAAAAACAACTCGCCTGTGAAAAAGACAACGTATTTTGATTGGCAATGGTGCCCGTTGACGTATGATAGATAAAAGGATAAAAAGATAAAACCTTTGGGGTTGCTTCGGCTAAAATTTCATCTGGGTCGTCCGAGGTAATATCATATTGTTCTTTGAGGATGACCAATTTTTCAAAATCATAAGGTGTCCCATAGCCACGCAACGCAGATAAGCTTTTTCCATGCCCCGGCAACATAGAATCAACGTGGTTTTGCAGGAATGTTTGGTAATCGGAAAAAGACAGATCTGTTTGGTTGCTCTGCATTAAATAGGCAATTTCCCAACAAAAATAGCGGTTGCCTTCCGGCTGTATTTGCACAGTGGTTAAGGTTGTGTCCGGAATATTAAATAAGGGGGCCTCTGTTGCAGAACACTGCCCAAAAGCGATAAAAGGGAAAAGAAAAAGGAATAAAAAAGCGTAAAGTTTTTTAATCATGGGGAACCTCCGCCGCTATTGCCGGCAGGTGGTTTTTTGCCAAACAGGTCTTTACGTTTCTTGTTCGCCCATTTCAAGCCATCTGTAAAGTTTTTATAGCTCCAATTAAAGAGTCTATCATCATATTCCGCACCAAACCAACCAACAATTGTTTTGGTGCTTGTAATTAAATAAATATTTAAAATCGCAACAAAGGATAAGAACAACATGCCTTTGGTTCCAAAAGAAAAGGTTTCAACAATTTGATTGGTATCGCCTTGTTGAATAAAACCGACCAAAGAGGCATAACCGAAGAGTTCGGTATCCAAAGCCGTTTGAAAAATAATATGTGAAACTGACAACATAAAAGGTAGAAATAACATCATCAAAGCCGCTTTGATCACAAGTTGCACAGAAGTGTCAAATATGCCTTCAAAAACCCCGGTGCCTTTGCCACCACGTGTGATGATAAAAGAAAAAAGGGCAAAAGGTAAAAAGGCCAAGACAAATCCAAGCTCGAACAAAGAGCCAATAAGATAAAGGGGAAACACAATCAGGGCGACAAAGTAAGTGATGGCCAAAATACCACCTGCAAAGCCCATCCCTAAATTAGGAATAATATAAAAATAGCGGTTTTCGGCCTTAAAAGATTCTTGAATTAAAACAGTCCCCAAAGTAATCCCAATGGCATTAATTTGATGGGATTGAGATGTCATACAAACAAGGTTTTGACGGAAAGAGGGGGAAAAAGTATCATCTTGGGTTTGGGTGGCATCGGACTCGGCATACTGCATCAAGCAATACGGTTTTATATCTTCCCCGGAAACAATTTCCATGACCTTCGTGCCATAAGAGCTCCCCAAATCAATAAGCGGTTCAACCATGTAATTGTAAATAAATTTAGGGGTTGGTGCGAAAAGAAGCGGCAAAAAAATAATCATGGCAAAAAACTTTGGCGCCAAATCTTTAAACAGAGAATTTGCATCCGGAGGTGAAAGATTTAAAAAGCCGGTGATCATTTTGTACGTAATCCACCCCACCAAAGTGATCGCCAATAACGTAATAATGGGTAACCGCAAATCTTCAAAAAGAGAGAGTGAAATAGAGGAAAATAAATCCAAAATTTCTAAGATATAACCGCACGTCCAACAGGATGCATAAGACGCATAAATGCTAGATGTCACACTACTTCCCAAAGCCTCTGAAAAAACAGCTGAAAAAACATCTGCGTTCGCACCAGCAGAAATGAAAAAAGCCACAAAAAAAAGAAGAATTTTTCTCACGAAGATATCCCTTCTTTTAAAATAGATTTCAAGGCTTTTTTGAAATCAGCGCGTGTCAGCTTAAAACGCCATATGGCCCAAAAAAGACTAAAGAAAAGAAGAAGGATAGATAAAAGCAACAAAACCAGCCTGTTTTCCGCAAGCGTGCTGGATATAAGCAGGATAAAAACCACGCTTAATGCAAAAAACAAATAAAAACGAAACATGTTGACAACCTATTGCTTTTCCCCTATACTACAACTATATCAAAAGTCAGCATAAAAGGCAAGAACGATGGCAACATTCGAAGTATTTGAAAATAAATATAAAGAGGTCCATAAAGGGCGCCATGAAATCATTGCTGAAATTCTAGGCACACTTTCCAGAGAAGATAAACGAAAAGACCTGGAAACGTTGTATGCCAACCGCAAAGACAATTTATCTGATGAGGAAAAAGAGAAGCATGATAATCTTTTAGTTGTTTTTCCAGATGCAGACGGATTAAAGGTTTTTGACCCAAATTTACCAGACGCGCGTGCTGCTCGTTTTGATGCTTTGTCTGATGATCAAAAAGACAAGCTGATAGAAAATGTCGATAAGTATATTGAAAAAAGAGGGAATTTTAGAGGATTGGAAGATTACCTGCAGCATGAGTACGCGGTAAATTTTTTAACGGATGCTGACTATCAGCCATTTGCAACAATTCTGAATATACCTTATGCAAAAGATTTGGCAAATAGCATTTACGAATTGCCGGAGATGACAGAAGAAAAATACAAAGAATGCAAAGATGGAATAAAAAAACATATTGAAAATGCAGAAGATGCCAATGAAATTGCAGAAAATTTAGGCGTAGAAGCCTTTGGTCCAGGACTTGAAAATCAAAAAGTAAGTCTGCCAGATGAAATAAAAAACTTGTTCGAAAATGGCCGGTTAAAAAAATCTGTATCGCAAGACGATTTAAGTAAGGCAATGGATACGCTCCGCGATTATCAGAAAGCCGTTGGGGCATTGGGCGCCGGTAAATTTACCGGGCCTGTTGGTACCGGAGAATCAAAAGATATTAATCCACAATCTTTCGAAACCGAGAGTGCGCGATATAATGGACCATGGATTAGTACGGCCCGCTCTGTGCGCAATTCACATAAGGCAACCCATGAAACCCGTTATGGAAAATACGCGGGGTGGGCGCGGGACGGCGAACATCCCAAATTGGTCTGGCACGACTACTCTCCTGTTGCAAGTATTACGGGTAGCTCAAATATTTTAACGGATATACTAGATCTCGGTTTTTCTGTTGCTGGAAATGCAATTAATGCGGCAACTTTTTTCCAAGGCAGAAAATGGCTCTCAGAATACAAAAACCGATCCAAAGCCATGATTGAATTTGCAAAAACCTATATGAAAGATGAATACCGAAAGTATTTTGGTAAAAAGGTGCCTAAATTAGAAGCTAATCCAGAATCTTTACAATCTTTGATTTGGATCCGCGGTTTTTTCAAATCAAAAAAAGATAAATATCGAAATTTGGAAGGCTTTAATCACATTGCTGGGGAAATTAAAAAACAACATAAAAATGATTTAAACGGAAAAGCTGTGGCAAAAGACTTTGAAACGTGGGCTTTCTTAGGGCGGAGATTTTATAACGATAGTTGGTTTTCACGAAATTTAGGGTTTACGGTGGCCGGTCGGCTATTTGAAAAAGATGACATTAAAATGCAACGTCGATCGATTCAATATGCACAAGGCGGCGGAAACTATATTGGTCAAATGAAAAAAAGTGTTCAAACCAGTCGAGAATTAATCGAATTTTTGGAAAAAAATAACCCAGATCTTTTGGCAGATCCTAAATTAGATTTAATCAGAGTGTCTATAAAAGAATTAGAAAAGGCGGGAAAAAACAGTTTTGATGGGGTGGATCAATACATATTGCAAAATCGTGTTTTTGACGCGATTCAAAACGCAAATCTGCGACATAAAAAAAATCATCCGCTGGTGCAAAAAATAGTGGATACAATTCAAAGGGAGGTTGGAAAAGAAACAAAAGAAGAAATCAAGAAAATTCAGGCGGAGATTGATGTTATCGAAAACGATCCAACATTGAGTGAAGCGGAGAAAAAAGAAAAACGAGTAGAGCCAAATAAAGAAATGTTGGAACAAAGAGAAAAAATATTAGAACAAAAAACGACAGCCTTAAGAAAAATGAATTTCTTGGTTGGAAATATTTCACGAAAACGTGTGGAGTGGTACGATGTTTGGTCCAGAGTTTTTCCAGATATGTATGATACATCCAGAGAAGAAAACGATGGTATGCGCTTGTCTAAAATACTGAATAAGCCTTTGATTCTGGAAGATTATAAAGGGAGTGTCTCAGAAGAAAGTCTGGTAAAACAAGTTGTTGAAGATATAAAAGAACTATTTGATAAACTTCAAGAAGGTGAAACAACAAAGCTTCCATTTGCCCCAGAAGGCTGGCGTCAAAAGCTTGAAAAAAGATTTGGTTTCGGCCCAAAAGCAAAAGAAGTAAAAGTGCCTAAATTGGATTTTGAAAAAGGGAAATTAACAGCTAAATCGCGGAAGGAATTTAAAGCTTTTTTAGAAAAGGTTCAAAAAGAACAAGGGTTTAAAAAACGTCTAAACACAGGGGTGGTGAGAGTCGAGCCCAAAATAGAAGGCGACGAAGTTCGGCACTACATTAAATTGGATGATGCATTGCTTCGAAAGATATCATATGTGTATACAATCATTACAGATAAACAACCCGCCGATAATATTGATGAAGTCGATAAAGTGATTGTTGAAAAAGAGACCAATAAAATCATAAAAGAGTTAAGCCAAGAAGAATATGCTAGACTTGTAAAGCAAAAAGAAAAATATGGGGACGTGCAGAATTTACCTTTCTATATCGCATTGGAAAGAATGAATTTTGCGATTAAAACCATTCAAGAAGAGGTTGGAAAATATAGCGATACATTAAATCCAACATACAAAAGTGCATTTGATATGGCGATAAAAGAGACGGAGTATGTTGAGGCTTTGTTGGATGAGTTAAGGAAAAAAGGCTCAGAAAAATATCTATTTCAGACAAATACAAGTTTTGCCGATAGCTATGAAGAGCGTTTGAGAAACTTAAAAGAAGTGATGAACTTATATGACAATGTTCTCCAACGAAAAGAAGCAGAAAAAGTAAATGGAAAAGATGAAAAAAAAGAAAAAAATAAAATTATAAAAAACATAAATATAATCAATACGGGGCTTGAAAGCAAAGAGCTTATCGACGGTGCCATATCTGTGTTGGAAAATCACGAAAAATGGATAGAAGAGCTAGAAAACGGCTTAGAAGAAGGGGCCGTTTTACCAAAAGAGGACAGAGATTTACAGGAGAGTATTAAAGAAACATTGGGCAAGTGTTATGCATTAGATGTCGAACAAAAAACAGCCCAGGTCTCTATCGAAGATAACGAGCTGGACGAGGCTAAAGAAAAATATGATTTAGACGAAAATACGATTGAAAATTTAAAGGTTGTCTTTGAGAAAACAGTTCAAAAAATAGATAAGATTAAAAGTCAGTATGATGCAAAGAATAAGGCATATACGAAGCTCAGCGAAGCAATAGAAAGTTTTGAGACTGAAATTAAAAAGGACGTTGCAGAGATAATTCAGAAAAAAAAGAAAGAAGCGGCAGAGAAGATAGCGCATAAAGGTAAAATTAGAAAAAGACGACTATCTGAAATTTTGACAACGAGTGAAGCGAAGTGGGCAGCCTTAAGAACAAGAATCATGGAGGCTTTAAGGAACGAAGAGGAAAAAGACTTTGCGGGTCTAGATAAAGAAGCAACAGCATTTGAGATTCTAATATTAGCCTTAGAGGAAAAATTAAATGAAGCTGGGATGTCTTTAGAAGAAAAAGTCCGCTTGGGTCGTTTGAAAAAAAATGCGGAATCAACAAGCGTTCACCAATTAAAAAAAGAATTAGAGATGAAAGCAGGAACGGAAGTTCTAAAAGAAGAAGTGAAACAACAAAAAGCGAAAGTACAAAAAGTTCAGTTGGTTGATCAATATGGGAGGCCAATTTAGAACAGTTTAAAGATACTTGATTTCCGATAAGGCAGTCTATATCCTCT
>JAFGVS010000020.1 GCA_016937865.1 Alphaproteobacteria bacterium | reverse complement strand
ATGACACGCTTGAAATGAGCGGCCTGCCAAGAAGCAGGTTGTTTTGAAACAGATTTTGATGGCATTTCTTCGTTCTCCTCTCCTCAAGAATAAAGACAAGTCTATTGATTAGCAAGTGTTTTTAAGCGTTCAAATAAATCCAAACCAGGTTGTCCAAATTTAGAAAGCGCTTTTTCTAAAGCGGCTAAATTCGCACGAGCTTTAACTTGATTTTTTTCGTCTAAAATCGTTTCCGCCAAATGCCATGAATCAATCGCGTCGGCAAAATCCAAAACCTGCACATGCGCTTTTTTTTGGATCTCCGTCAAAGAAGATTTTTTGACGAATTCCGCCAGGCGTTGACGCCAGTTTGGGCCAAAGTCCCGCTTAAACGTATTCAAGTGTGCCGTGTCTGGCGTAAAAGTATTTAAAGCTTTGGTCATAGATTCTTCAAAAGAAGAGGCATTCACGGGGGCGGGGCGTGCCATATCCGAAACCGCAATATCAACAATACCTGCAAAAGTAGCAAGTTCGGGAAAAGGCAAGTTTTCACGGGCAATTTGATCCATCTTCAGCGTTTTATCCGATAGCATTTGATGATGACGCGAAAGAAGATTGCCACCTAAAAGGGTTGGAATAGAATCAATAACTTCCAATGGAGAGCTCATCAGCTTTTGATTAAAAGAGGCCAAATCGCTCTTTAAAACATGCAGCTGTCGAAACTGATTCAAAAGCTGTTGCGCGTGTTGAATGGGTTTCACGTACGTTTCTCCTTTTTATGTGGATTTACTGTTCAAGATCAAGGGCAATAAAGACAACACGGTGGATACGACCAGAATCTAAGCTCGCAATATCATAGGTTGTACCTGTTGTATGTGATGTCGCAATTATTTTGCCATCTTTTTCTTCAACAGAAACGAGTTCGGCATCATGTTTTTCATGTGCGTGAAAATCTTTTTCATAAATAATGGCAAGATCCCCACCACGAACATCACTTTCAGAGCGGACAAAATAAACCGCTTGTTCTGGTAACATATGTTTGACCGCCTTTGGATGTGATTTAATCGCGTAAACATCTTTTTTCTTACGAACGGGGAAAGGCGCAAAAACAAGGGCTTCAGCTTCTTTATCAATGTGTAGTTTTCCGTCTTCTTTACCTTCACCAAGCAAGGCAACCATTTTTTGGCGTGAGAATTTGTAAATCTTTTCACCATAAACTGTTTTTGAAAGAGCCGCAATGCTAGCAGCATTTGGGGAAACATGTGGTTTTCCACGGCCAACACGGATATTTTCAGAGAATTTTTCTAAAACACCTGCGGTGTGTAAATTATAAATTTCTTGAATCAAATCTTCTGGCATTAAACCAAGGGCTTTTGAAAGACCGGCAAGTTCGACTTCATACATTTCGCGCTCACCCGCTTCGATGCGGTGATAAACAGAAGATGTAATTCCCGATCTTTTGGCAAAATCACCAAGCGTAATATTATATTGCATACGGATAAAACGAAGTCCGGCACCAACGACGCGCAACCCATTTGATTCATTATGTTTGCGACGACGTTCAATGGCTTCTTTCCAAACGTCCATCAATTGAGAACCTTCATCGCCTTCATTCATATAAAGATCATCAAATTCACAATCTAAAAATTCAGCAACTTTCGACATTTGTTCAGGGGAAATACGGCGAAAGCCTTTTTCCATTTTGGAGAGCAGTGAAAGGCTAAGCCCCAAATGATCTGATAATTCTTGCATGGTATAACCGCGCATCCGGCGCATCACGCGTACTTTATTTGGGAAAACAATATCTTCCATAGTCAAAACTCCTTGATGTTTTACAAAATTAAAAGTCCAATTCGAAACAGATTAACAGGACTAAATGAATAACTTAACTGAGACCTTACAAAAAGTATTTTTAAAATGCAATCCCTTTTGTAAAGTTTTTTCTAAAAGTTGACAGTGGCTAAAATAAAGACGTTTTTAAAAACGCAAAAAGAAAATTTTTTATCTAAATAATTTGAAAAGTATCAGGGTGTGAAAATAATTTTTTCAAGATTTCATTATTATGAAAATGACCACCTTTGTGTGTCACAAAATGGGCGTGCAACCGATATCCACACGTAAATAAATCACCAATGGAATCGAGTACTTTATGGCGCACAACTTCGTTTTCGAATCGAAGGCCTGTCGGGGATAAAACTTTTTCATGATCATAAACAAGTAAATTATCAAGCGTCGCGCCTTGCGCCAATCCCATGGCTTTTAATTTTTCATGATCTGAAATATTTCCAAACGTTCTCGCGCCGGCAACATCGGTTGCAAACGTATCGATAGTGGCGGTGTGTTCTTGTCTGCCGATCGTTGGCTCATGCGCAAAATCGATTGACTGTGTAATCTTAAACGTATCACAAGGGTGGAGCTCGACGCGCGCCGTTTCATTTTCAAAAACGATTTCTTTTTTGACCACCAAAGTTTTACGTTTTGTTTCTAAATCCAGAAGACCGACGGCTTCAATCGCGTCCAAGAAAGGTTGCGCGGAACCATCCGCCAATGGTAATTCAGGGCCATTAATTTCAATTAAGGCATGATCAATGCCGGCCATATAAAGCGCGCCCATAAAATGTTCAATCGTGGAAACAGAATTTGTTTCATCTGTCCCAATCATGGTATTCATGCGGGTGTTAATCACAAAATCATAACGCGCCGGAATGACTTCAGAAAAAAGAATATCACAGCGTCGAAAACGAATCCCGCCCGTCGTCTGTGGATAAACCGTCAGAGTTACTGGGCGACCAGTGTGCAAGCCTGTACCTTCAAATTCAAAGAACGTTTTTAAAGTTTGTTCAAACATAATATTAGTCTATCTTTTTAGGTTGCTTCAAAGAAGGAAAAAGGAAGGTATCGCGGATAGCGGGCCAATCTTTTTTCTCTGGTAAAAATAACATTAACATGACACCTGCAATAATAAATAAAGGGGTGTAATCAAGCAATAGGGCAATCCAAACAAATTGCAATGCAAAAGCCAAGTGTGTTGTTTTTTCATATAAAGGAACTTCTGTTTTTTTGGCAATTAGTCCAAGGCGGATAAATAAAACAGTCATCAAAGTGCCAAGGCCAATTAAAATAAGTCCAGTAGGTGATTCAGTTGAAATGAACAATGCTGCAACACTCAAAATCATAAAGCGCAATCCATAAAGAAGATGATAAGGGAGCGGAAATTTAAAATGACCGAATTGACGCACAGGAAAAGATCCCACAAATGCAATCATGCTATGCACAGCCAATAAAACAAAAAGACCTTTTTCAAAAAAAGTTAAATGCCCACCGTGCGGCAATAAATAGCTGGAAGGCGATTCAATCAGAACAAACGTTAAAAAGAAAATCGCGATAGAAATCCCCCCTTTAACCGCGCGTGTAGATAAAAGGCCAGGGCGTGCAACCGCGACATAAGCCCCGAGGACAACAGCCACCACAGCGGTAATGAGTGTTGCCATTTGTGGATTTGAAAGCCATATTGCGCCTAAAAAACCAACACCAAGAAAAAGAGTTGTTATGGTTTTTAAAAAACGAAAAGAAAGTTTTTCAATGTCGAGTAAAATAATAGAAAGACCTAAAAGTCCAAAAGTCATCAAAGTATAAAAAAGAGTTGGTAACATTTATGCGCCTTTTGTTTTTGTCGGTTTGAAAAAAAGGATAAGTCGTCCTGTTGTAAAAAAGAGCAGGACAAAAAGAAGGCCTTTGGCAATAATGCCTGAAAATAAAGTCTCCCCATTAAAAAGCGCCCCAAGCGTCGTTGCACAAACAAGGGTGAATAAAGAAAGATCGATCCAACTTTGCGTTTTTTTAAAGAGAGGGTGATTACGATAAGCATAACAAGTTAGAGCAACCGAAACCATACAGAATAACGATAAGAGCAGATTATGGGTCAATGCAGGGTAAAGAGACGAAAGGTCTGTGTTCATTTTTTATTTCCTTTTTATATAAATGAAAAGTATAAAGGAAAGATGACTGAAATAACAAGAAAAATATATAGCCTTTTAGACGGACGTCTGAAATTAATCGACGCAGAATCAAAAATGCGTCCGGCTTTGGATTCTATTTTGTTGGGAAATATGATTCCGACCGGCTTTAAAGGAACGGTCTTGGATGTGGGGTGTGGGCAAGGCGCCCCGACATTAATGAATGCGATTCGCTGTCCGCAGGCAAAGTTTATCGGCATAGATAATCAAAAAGAGCTAATTGAAATTGCGAACGAAAATGCGACGCTCAATGAAATTAAAAATGGATCATTTGAAGTCGCCGATATAAAAAATCTTAAAACAGACTTTGATGCCGTGATCACCAATCCGCCGTTTCATCAAGGACACAGCCCAAACGCACACAAAGCAACGGCACACCATGAAACCTTGCCACTACGTGATTGGGTTCCCCTTTGTTTAAAGCGGGTGCGTAACGGAGGCCTGTTTGGGATTGTTTTTCCAACGGAAAGATTAATGGATATTATGGTGCCGCTGGATCACGCGAATATGGGGAAAATCGAAATCCACCGTCATCCCGAAACACCAAAGCGACTAACCCTCACGGCCGTCAAAGGAAATGGCGAAGGTGTTAAGATTTTATAAAAAAGAAAAGACTTCGTAATTGAAGTCTTTTTTTTTACATCATCAAAGAAGAGGATTGTCTTCTTCAATGACATATTTATATGTATGCCATTTGTCCTTTTTATCAATGTATTCTACAGAAAATCCGTTGATAACGGTAATAGCGAAGGGGTTTGATACTACGTAAGCTTCCCGAAGGATTTTTACGTAGACATTTCTATCGGTATAATCCGCATGAATTTCATACGAGTCTGATTTAATTCGGATCTCGATATCATTTTTGTTAACTTCAGGGGACTTGAAGGGGATTCCAAGGATCGTATCTGTTGCAAAGAATGCAAAGATTTGGATGCTATTGTTATATTCCAATATCCCCGTGCTAATCACGGTTTTCTTTTCTTGTGCCATAGCGCTTTGCGCCAAAACAAAAAACAAAATAATAATTTTTACTTTCATCTGTGTATTTTTAATTAATAATTTAGCAATAGCCTGCATCTTAATGAGTGTTTTTTTAAAGTCAAGTTCATATTTAGAAAAATGATCGGTCGAGTATTTTTTTAACGATAATTATGATCTACCAGAGGTGGTATCGGTTTGTTGGACAGGAAAGTGGCAAAATTAAGCTACTATCTGTTTAATTATCGTACCACTTTTTTCTCATGTT
>JAFGVS010000019.1 GCA_016937865.1 Alphaproteobacteria bacterium | reverse complement strand
GAGATAGTTTTTCAAACATATTACTTTAGTACTTTCTTTAGTTCGTTATAGTTTTCTTCGTGACAGATCAGCATGAAATCTTTGAACTTCCAATTTTCAGTTATATCAAAATCATTTAGGTTTATTAATTTTTTATTTGTTTGGGTATTAAAAATAGATAGACCTAAGTTTTGCGCGATTGGTGCAGATGCGGCAATGTCCCATAGCTTGCAATCTCTGCCAATAAAGGAACCAACCGTTCGATTGGCCAATATATTGTAGGTCATGGCGTAAGAGCCATAACAGTCCATAATAGATATTTTTGATGTATCAAAGGCGGTTGGGAAATTATGCAGGCTGGCTGTTATCATATTGTTAGATCTAAGTTTTTTATATTTTTTATTTAACACTTTTTTTTGTTCTTTTTGGGTAAACGGTGCGTTTACAAGATATGTCTTTTCAGAGTCGGTATAAATGAGCTCATTAAATCCTGGCATATAAATGGCCCCTAGGTATGGTTTCTTGTTTTTAAAAACACCAATGGCAATCGCCCAAAAAGGCATGCCGTGAAAATAGGCTTTTGTCCCATCAATGGGATCGATAATCCACGTGAATTCTTTTTCATCAATTTCTTCAAATATTGTTTTAAGATCTTTTAGGTCTTCTTCATCAATAATTGTATGGTTACCGTTTGCGACCAAGTGAGCCATTTTTTCTGTAAATAATTGGCTGAGTTTTAAGTCGGCTTCTGTCACGAGCGACTTATCGGCTTTTTCTTGATGGGTGATGTTTTCTTGATAAGAAAGCGCAATAACACCTGCTTCTTTCATGAAGTCTAAAATGAGATTAATCATTTTAACCTCCGTTCATACCAGGAGTGAACCGTCCAATGTTTTTAAAGAGTTCTTCTAATGGGCTTAGTTCTATTGCGCCTGGGATAGGTGTTTTATCACTGTCTGGTTTAAGGGCGATTTTTTGAGATAGATCATAGCGTTTGATTTCTTTGATGCGGTTTTGCCCTTTTTTAAAGTGGAACAAAATTAAATCATATTTTACATCTTTTGGTTTAAAGAAAGCCGTTTGTTCTTTTTCATAAGATAAATACATCCAAATGTCTTCCGGGCCATAAAGGTTTTCAGCATCTGGTGTGCCAAGCGTTTTCACAATAGCACTTTTACTGCGTAGCTTTGGCACTTCCTGGGATATTTCCGGGCTGATTAAATGTCCCCGTTTGTGTTCCTTTAGACCGCAGCCTGTTATTAAAAACAAGCTAAAAAATAAGATGCTGTATTTTTTCATAACGCAGAGCCTAGTCGATTTTGATATTAAAATCAACAAAACTTTTGCTTTTTGACCTATAAATTGATATGCTGTTTGGGTATGAAATTTTTATTATTTCTTTTTTCATTTACTTTCATTTCGTCTGTGGTTGCAGCGGCGCGTTTGACGTGCCAACAGCATTTTCAAAAGATGTATACGACGAGTGATTCAAAACTTGCTTTGGAGCGAAATTTGGCTTTGTGTCATGAAGTGTTTAACGCTTATTTGAAAGATAATGCTGTTTTAGATTGTACTGATACGGTTGATCTTTTTTGCAAGACCTTGACGAAGTCACAAATCCGGGTCGAAAATTATTCTTATAACCCCATTAAGGCGGCGGCAATGTTACAAGGTGGCTATGCTTTAGGAATGGCCGGTGCCACAGGGATTATGAATCTTTTTTCTCCACCGTTAGAGGTTCCAAAACCAACGACGGCAAAACGGAAAGAAAATGCGCAGAAACAAATGACAGAGTCAGAGTGTCTCCATCAAGTTAAAGCCGAAGGCGTTGTTGGGTATCGATATCAAGCATCAAACAAACGGTGTTACGTGACAGACTGTGAGAAAGGATATGTCAAATCTCAAGATCATAGCATTTGTGTCTTTAAAGCAGAGGAAGAATGTTTAGTTAAAAATGATGATTCTTATGCCAAGGCGAATGCTGCAGAACATGTAATGCGATGGGGGTATGGACGTGGTTTAGACGAATCCGCAGATTGTTATATTGCACAGTGTGTATCGGGGTGGTCTCCTAATACGTATGGCACCGAATGTGAAAAAGATATGGATCCTGAAATTATTGTGAAAAAGAAAGAAAAGAAAGTTGTAAAATCTTCATATGGTGTTGGGGGTGGTAGTGATAATGATGCTTTTTATAAGTCGGCAAACGCCATGAGTGATAATTTTAATTTGGCGAGTTCATATTCTTTCCGAGGTTATAGTCCAAATGTTTATTTTACACGGCATTCTACTGCTGCGGCGGGAAAACCAGATGGATCTCCTTTAGAAACGAGTCGCATTGGTGGTATGTATGGGATGCGGAAATTATCGTGGGAACCGAATTGGCGTCCGCATAAAGGCCTTGATTTGAGTTGTTCTACCGGCACTCCTATTTATGCAACTGGGGATGGGAAAGTTCTTTCTGCGGGCTATGCTGGTGGATGTGGACTTGCGGTTCAAATCGAGCATGATGACGGTATTCATAAAACCCGTTATTGCCATTTGAGTCAGATGAAAGTTTCCAATGGTCAGAGTGTGTCTCGTGGTACCGTTATTGGCTTGTGTGGCAGCACGGGAAATTCCAGTGGCTCTCATTTACATTATGAAGTGAAAGAAAACTGGTATTTGAAGAATCCGTATAAATACTTGACGGGTGGGCGTGAATTATAGATTTTAATTAAAATATTCTAAGGCTTTTTCCAGTGTGCCCCCGAATTTTTCATACGGAGTCCCTTGGTTTTCAAATTGGAATTGATCTAAAGAAATGTTTACTTTTTCGGTATATGGTTGGCCTTCTTTTTTGAAGACGGCCATCCCTTGTAACGTTGGTGTTTCTTTTTTCAGGAAAGCCAATGTGTCTTTGATATCCAGTTCATAAATGCCTTCAAGCTCTTCTTCTTGGAAATTAAATTCGGCAAGAGGGTGATTGTCTTCCACCAAAAACATGTGATATAACGCCCGGTCTTTATAAGGTGTGCCGTCTGTTTTTGTAAAGTCGACTTTGAAGGGGCCTTTTTCAATTAAAGTTGCGCCGTGTGTGTTAATGTCTGCGCCGGCTTCTTCACGTGCTTCGCGATGTAAGGCTTCTTCTAATGTTTCCCCAGCCAAGACATGTCCGGAGGCGGTTGTGTACAAACGGCCTGGATTATTATTTAACTTTTTGGACCGCATTTGAAACAAGATTTTTCCGTCGGATCGGACAATCCAACAATGGGTTGTTTTATGCCATAGCCCTTTTTCGTGGGCTTCTTTCCGTGAAGCCGTTTTAATAAATTCGCCGTTTTCAGTATAAGTATCTAAATATTCCATGTTATTCTTTTTTTGCTTCTGGAAATTAATTCTATGGACGCTATGCGCGATTTTTCGGACATCATTCGATGTACCCCAACGTACATCTTCGTCCTTAAATCACGCCTTTCATCTCATATAATCATTCGCTTCGCTTATTTTAATTTCGTTGTTTTGGTAGTGTGGTTTTTAATTTTTATTTTCTATCTTTCTTTGAACGGAGAGTAGAATCCTTCTCCTGCAATAAACATACCTTCGTTTTTTTTATCTAAATTATTTAATAAGGCCACTTTTGTTGTTTGAGCCTCAATGGCATTGTGATCCAAGATCCAGGGAAGTACATATTTTGAATCGGTCATTCTTTCTTGGATTGCTAATTGATGAACGTCTTTACATGGATACCAGGCTAATTCACCCTCAATACAAGATAGGTCTTTTGGTGATTCATTTAATAATGCTGTATACCAATAGATCGTTGCCGTTATATTTTCAAAGGATTCAATTACTTGGAAGGTTGCGATTGGATGACGCAGGTTTGTAATGTCATTTCGGTTTATTTTAGTTTCTTCTTCTAATTCGCGGAAGACAGAGACTTTTAAATCGTCGCCTTCCCCTTTATCAAATTCGATCTTTCCGCCTATCCCAGTTAGAAGTCCATCAAGGTTTTTGGTATGTTTTTTCGGTGCCCGTTTTAACAGTAGTACGTTTCCTTTTTTTGTGTCAAAAAGAAAAAGGACGTTGTAAATCTTTGCTTTTGTGATTTCCATTTTATTCCTTTTTTATATTACGATATTTACCAATTTATTTGGCACGACGATGATTTTTCGGACGGGATTACCATCAATGAATTTTTTGATTTTTTCATCAGACAATGCTTTTTCTTCTAGTTCTTTTTTGTCGGTGTCTTTTGCGACGATAATCTCGCTGCGGTTTTTACCATTGATTTGCAAGACAACCGTGACTTCATCATCGATGAGATATTTTTCGTCATAGGTTGGCCATGGTTCAAAAACGAGGGATGTTTTATGGCCTAACTTTTCCCAAAGCTCTTCCGCGATATGTGGTGCGAATGGATTTAAAAGAATGATAAATTTTTCAATAAATGTTTTGGCAATTTCTTTTTCTTGGCTGATTGTGTTGAAGCATTCCATTAGTTGAGAGACGGCGGTGTTAAAGCGCGTTGTATCGATTCGTTCTCCGACCTCTTTTGTTGCACGGTGAATGGCACGTAATTCAGTTGTATTCATTTCACGTTCTGTGCTTTTTTCGATAAGATTATAGATGCGTGTTAAAAAACGATGGACGCCAATCATCGCGGTTTTGCTCCACGCGACATGTTCCGTAAACGGACCGATAAACATTTCATAGACACGTAGTGTATCTGTTCCATATTCGGAAATAATATCGTCTGGATTGATAACGTTTCCTTTGGATTTAGACATTTTTACGCCACCTTCGGCCAAAATCAGTCCTTGGGAAAATCTGTTTTTAAACGGTTCGTCAAATGGGACAAAGCCTAAATCATAAAGGACTTTGTGCCAAAAACGGGCGTATAGCAAATGGCGTGTAGTGTGTTCTTGCCCGCCTTCGTATAGGTCGACTTGTCCCCAATAATTTAGACGTTCTTTCGACGCAAATTCTTTTGTATTGTGTGGATCCATATAGCGCAAATAGTACCATGAAGATCCTGCCCAATTCGGCATTGTGTCCGTTTCACGTTTTCCAGTTCCTCCACATTTAGGGCATATCGTGTTTACCCAATCGGTCGCACGAGCCAAGGGTGCATCCCCTTCTTCAGTTGGAAGATAGTCTGTTATTTCTGGTAGCTCTAATGGTAACTGATTTTCTGGGATTGGTTCCCATCCACATTTTTCGCAGTATACCATTGGGACAGGTTCCCCCCAATAGCGTTGACGTGAGAATAACCAATCGCGCATTTTGTATTCTATTTTTTTCTGACCCAAGCCACGTTTTTCAAGTTCTGACGTGATTTTTTCAATGGCGTCTTGTTTTGTTAAGCCATTTAAAAATTCTGAATTAATTATCTTCCCGTCGCCAACATAGGCTTCCTTTTCAATGTCGCCACCAGAGATGACTTCCTTTATTTCCAATCCAAATTTTTTGGCGAAATCCCAGTCGCGTTGGTCGTGTCCAGGGACCGCCATAATTGCGCCCGTGCCGTATCCCATCATTACGTAATCGGCGATAAAAATAGGAATTTCTTTTCCCGTGAAAGGATTTAGGGCAACAACCCCATTCAAGCGAACCCCTGTTTTTTCTTTATTTTCTTGGCGCTCCATTTCGGTTTTTTTATTGGCAGCGGTTTGATAGATTTCAACTTCGGATTTGTTTGCTAGGTGTGCTTTTACGTTTTCCAAGAGTGGATGTTCCGGGGCAATCACCATAAATGTGGCACCGAAAATGGTGTCCGGACGGGTCGTGAAGACGGTTAAATTATCTGTATTATTGACTTTGAAATTAATCTCTGCGCCTACGGATTTTCCAATCCAATTGCGTTGTTGTGCTTTGATGTTTTCAGAATAGTTAACGTTTTCCAAGCCTTCTAAAAGTTTTTCAGAATAGCTTTTCATACGAAGCGTCCATTGTGATTTTCTTTTTTGAACCACGTCTCCGCCACACCGTTCGCATTTGCCTTGCTCTAATTCTTCATTGGTCAGGGCCAATTTACAGGCGGGGCACCAATTGATCGTATTTTCGTCTTTGTAGGCTAGTCCTGCTTTATAAAATTGGATAAACATCCATTGAGTCCATTTATAATAATCCGCGTGAGACGTATTTATGGCGCGTGTCCAATCAAATGAAATTCCGAGTTCTTGAAGTTGGCGTTTATAATTTTCACAATTGTCTTCAGTTGTTATTTTTGGGTGAGTTCCTGTTTTAATGGCATATTGTTCGGCTTGCATTCCAAAGGCATCAAAGCCAATAGGAAACAAGACATTTTTGCCTTCTTGACGTTTTTTTCGGGCAATGACATCCATGGCTGTATACGGTCTTGCATGCCCAACATGTAGTCCTGCGCCAGAAGGAAATGGAAATTCAATAAGGCAGTAAAATTTGTCTTTTGGGTTATTTTCAGAGACTTCAAAGGCTTTTGCCTCGTCCCATTTTTTTTTCCATTTTTTTTCGATTTTTGTGAAGTCGTAAGACATTAGAAAATTCCTTTTTTAAATGTGTTTAAAGACACTATAAAAAAAGGACAGAAAAAGCAAGAATCTTTATTGTGACCTTAGGATAATATGTGCAATGTGGCTGGTATGTTTTGTTGCGGTTTCTTTTATTTGGATAAACATGCGCGCGGCATCAATTTGATATTTTTTCATTTCTTTTTTTATCGCCAGCGATCTCTTTAGAGCGAGGCGCTTTGATTCGGCTGTTTCAAATCCCGAGCCGGCGTAGAAGAAGAGTGTAATTGTTGCGTGAGATTCTTTTTCTCGTTTCATCGTGTCCGTGAGGCTCTGAATTGTTTTCTGTGCTTGTTCGGATAATGTTTTTTGTTTTGGTGAAAAAGAGAGTGTTTCCCGTAAGATAACTTTTGGTGCTTTTTTGTCTTCTATTGTTTCTGTCGTTTCGGGGGTTGTGTTTTCAACCATTTTTGCATCGCCTTTTCCGTCAAAGATGACGTCATAGCGGATTGTTTTTTGCGCGTAGGGTAAGGGCGTGTCAAAATTAAAAAAGGGCTCATCCACATTTAGCGACGGAAAGGCTAAAAGCGAGAAAGGAAAGCAGAAAATAATTAAAAATTTAATCAATCGTTTTCACCGTGTGTAGCGCGGCCAAAGAAGAAAGGATGATTTTGTCTTTGCTTTTTTCAAGGTGCCCGCCGGATTCGCTGATAAATAGTTCGGCTGTTTTTTCTTCTGTTTCGTTTAAATCATTTAAAATAATTGCATCATATTTTCCACCGCAAACACCCGCGATCAAAGATCCAACACAGTCTGTTTTGTGGTTAAATGTTTTGTTATCACTGATGTTTGTTCCAAAGAAGAAGTCTTTTTCGCGTCGTCCCACACGTAAACGTTGTGACCGGTATGGGTGATACAAGAAGGCGCCTTTGTTTTTTTCGGCCACAAAACATCCTTCAGAAAGCGGGTCAAACATGATTGCAGCAATTGTTTCTTTTTGTTCTTGTAATGCAATAAATATTTTAAAGCCTTCTAAACCACGTAAAAAAGATTGGATGCCATTAATGGGGTCGATATAAAATGTGTGTCCAATATCGGTGCCTTGGACAACTTTTTTATCATTAATAATAATACTATATTTTGGGCGTGCATATTGAAATGATTTGATCAGGTGGGCCTGTGTGCGCTCCAGCGCTTTTTGTACAAATGTGTTTGCGCCAGTTGGCGTGTTTTGGAGGTTTTCAATTTCCCCGAAATCCCGTTTTAAGCGATTAGATGCTGTTTGGCAAGCTTCTATGATGAGGGTCGTTAGACTACTGAATTGTTGCATTATATCTTCTTTCGTTTTTTTTGATCGTTTAATCTTTTTTCATTCGTGTGGATTGCGTTGGTATTTATACAGAAAAAAAATAGGAATTTCAACGTTTTTAAAGTCTATCGTGGGTTTCTGAGATTTAGCGTAAGCAAGGCCGTCCATCCAGCTAATATGGTTAGTCCAATCCACATGATATCTAAAGAATCGTCTTCAAAGACAAATAAAGATAGGCTGAGTAACGCGGAACCCAAAAGAGGCCCTATAATCGCCCCGAGCTGGTAGCCGGTTTTGTAAATTCCGAAGTATTTATTGGCGTCATCGTTGGATGTTGTTGAGAAGAAATATTGGTCACGGACTTCTTCGGTTAACATAGATGGTATTCTGAAAAAAACCATAAATCCAAATAGAATGAAGACGGTTTCAAACGTTGAAAAAATAGAAAATCCAAATGTACAGATTCCCATTAATATGCATCCTATAAAAAATAAATGACTGAATTTATATTTATCGGAAAGTGCTAGGATTTTCGATCCAACTAAAAGACCGAGAAGAGTTAACCCAACTTTTATGTTTCCAATAACCTCTTGATTATATTGTAAGCGAATGATTGTAATGGGGAAATAAACGCCGAATATGGCTCCGGATATTCCTCTGAAAGTGGATAAAAGGTAGAGGCTGCGTTTGTTTGTATCCGTGAAAAATTGTGAAAAATATTTAAAAACAATAAAGGGCGATATTTTCCTTTTTTCAATTTTTTTCATTTGTTCATTTTCAAAATGATTTAGTTTATGGCGAATCGGGATTTTTAAAAATAGAATGAGTGCAATACCAATAAGTGTTCCTGCCACGATAAAAATAGATGAATTTCCAAAATATTTTGCAACGTATCCCCCTGCGAAAGCACCGGCCATTCCGCCAAGGCCTGCGTATTGTGTGTATTTGGCCAGGGCTTGTTTAATGTCTCTTTTTTTCACCATTTCTTTAATCATCAATGTAATCGACATGCCCGAGATGGATAGGCACAAGGCTCGGATTAGATCCACAATATAAAAAGAGATGTGTTCTTCTAATGCCGTCATTGTAAAAAGGACGATCAGAGAAATAAAAATGTTTATTCGAAACACCTTTACTTTATTAAAGGATGAAAAGAGGTACGTTGAAAATATTGACACTAAAAATCCAAGAGCTGCAAGGATGGTATAGTAATATCCAACTGTTTGATCGGATTGCGAAATATTGCGAATAACCAAGGGCAAAATGATTCCATAGGCGGACGAAGCGGTTGCGATAATCCCCCCGATAAGACCGAAGTTTTTTTCAACCGTTGAAAGCTCTGGTAATTTATGCATGCCGGATTTTAGCTTATTTTAAGAAGAAATACAATATATTCTTGAAATATCTTTGGAAAGAAGATATACTCTTTTTCATATTTAAGGAGTTTATGATGAAGATATTCTTTTTTGTGCTTATGTTGTCTGTGACATCTGCTTTTGCCAATACGTCTGCTTTCTGTGCACAGCAGTATTCTTTTATAATGCAAAATTATGGTGTGGCGATCGCACAAGGTGGCTTGGATGCGAATTTTATTCAGGCGGCGCGAAAGCCGGGGTCAAAGCGTTTTATTTGTCAGTGTCAAAATTATCATGTCAAATATATGGGGAATATTATTGATAATCGTCAACGGGCGTTTATGACCGGGGATCTTTTTGTCGGTAATCCGCCACAGCCGTTGAAGAATTTGGTTTGTCGGTAGGCTTGTGTCTATGTTGTTGAATTAAATTTTTTATTGCCTTCTTTTTTATTTAGATTTTTCTTGACTTTTCTATTTTTTAGGTCTATTTATTGTAATATTAATTGATCAGATACAAAAGGATTGAATATGAATTATAATGAATACATTGCTTACTGTCTGTCTGCGAAGCCACTTCTTAAGATGCCTGAAAAAACGCTTGAACAGCTTGAAGCTAAAAATAAAGCCATTTATGCATTATGGCAAGAAAAAAGGTCAGATCATGATCTTGACGAGCTTTACAGTTCGAAACTGCCTAAATGGACTGCTAAAGTTGAGGATAAGATGTTTGCTTTTATGAATGATCATTACCTTACAAAAAAGTTCAAGCTTTCTAAAAAGAAATTGAAAAAAGCTCTTGAAACGTTAAAAGATCCTGAGGACATTAAAGCAAAAATTGAACAAGAGGGAATAACAAATTTTTATTCTCACTCTAGTAATCAAAAATAATTTTGTGAATACAGTGTTATGATTATGAGTAAAAAAGATCCCCCTTGGTAGAGGGGGATTTTTTAATGCTATACGGAGATGCCTACATCATACCTGGCATGCCACCCATACCTGGCATGCCGCCACCCATGGCGGGTTTGCTTTCTTCGGGTTCATCGACAATCACGGCTTCGGTTGTAATTAATACACTTGAAACAGAAGATGCGTCTTGTAAGGCAGAGCGTACGACTTTGGTTGGGTCGATAATTCCGGCCTTTAGCATGTCTGTATAAGTTTCAGTTTGGGCATCAAATCCAAAATTTATATCTTTGCTTTCTAAAATTTTAGACACAACCACCGCGCCATCTACGCCGGCATTTTTCGCGATTTGTTTTAAAGGTGCGGAGAGGGCGCGTTGTACAATTTCAACCCCTGCTTTTTGATCCGTGTTGTCCGTTTTAATCGAATTTAGTTTTTCGATGGAACGTAATAACGCCACGCCGCCACCGGCAATAATGCCTTCTTCGACGGCCGCGCGTGTTGCGGCAAGTGCATCTTCTACACGGTCTTTTTTCTCTTTTACTTCAACTTCTGTTGCGCCACCGATTTTAATCACAGCTACGCCGCCAGATAGACGTGCTAAGCGTTCTTGCATTTTTTCTCTGTCATATTCGGAATCCGATATTTCCAATTCGCGACGCAATTGGGCACAACGGTCTTCGATGGATCTTTTTGTTCCGGCGCCATCAATGATGGTTGTTGTATCTTTATCAATGACAACTTTTTTTGCCGTTCCCATCATTTCAAGTGTGACGTTTTCGAGTTTCATGCCGAGTTCTTCTGAAATCACTTGGCCACCGGTTAGAATGGCAATGTCTTCCATCATGGCTTTGCGACGATCGCCAAATCCTGGTGATTTAACGGCACAGACTTTTAAGCCTCCACGGAGTTTGTTAACGACTAATGTTGCCAACGCTTCGCCATCAATGTCTTCCGCAATAATTAATAAAGGGCGTCCGCTTTTTGCAACTGCTTCAAGCGCAGGTAGTAATGGTTGTAAGTTTGAAAGTTTTGAATCGTGTAATAAAATGATTGGGTTTTCAAAATCACATGTCATTTTTTCGCCATTGGTTACGAAGTATGGAGATAAATAGCCACGATCAAATTGCATCCCTTCGACAACCTCGACGGTTGTATCCAGTCCTTTGGCCTCTTCGACGGTAATCACCCCTTCTTTGCCAACTTTTTCCATTGCGTGTGCAATGTTTTCCCCAATGGTTTTGTCTCCGTTTGCAGAGATTGTTCCGACTTGGGCAATTTCTGTATTGTTAGATACTTTTTGTGAACGTGATTTGAGATCGTCAACCACAACAGCAACCGCTTTTTCGATTCCGCGTTTTAAATCCATTGGGTTCATACCGGCTTCAACCAGTTTAAATCCTTCGGCATAGATCGCTTGGGCGAGGACTGTGGCTGTTGTTGTTCCATCCCCGGCATGATCGGCTGCTTTGCTTGCGACTTCACGGACCATGCGTGCGCCGATGTTTTCAAATGGATCTTTTAAATCAATTTCTTTGGCAACGGTCACGCCGTCTTTTGTTGAATGTGGTGCGCCAAAGCTTTTGCCAATGACCACATTACGGCCTTTTGGACCGAGCGTGACTTTGACTGTATTGGCGAGTTGATCGACACCAGATTTGATTTGGCGGCGGGCTTCGGTATCAAACTTTATTAACTTACTCATTTTTTCTCCTTTTTGGAAGTTTATTCTGTTTGTCTCTATTTCCATTTTTGCGTGATCTGTGTGTCCTCACGTACCAAATGTACGCTGCGGTACGCGATACTTAAAATAAAAATATATCCTAAACATAAGCGTTTGTGATAAACCACAAACTTAAACTTCGTTGTAATACGTTGATCGAGGTTGTCTCGAAGTTTTAATTTTCTAGATTCTGATATAAATTCAGAATGATCTTTGTTTATTTCATAATGCCGAGGATGTCGGTTTCTTTCATGATGATGTAATCTTGTCCGTCTAATTTGACTTCGGTTCCGGACCATTTTCCAAATAAAATACGGTCTCCGGTTTTCACGGTCATTGGGATAACAGAGCCATCTTTAACGTCACCTGCGCCAACGGCAATCACTTCGCCTTGAGACGGTTTTTCTTTTGCGGTATCTGGGATGTAAATTCCGCCAGCTGTTTTTGATTCTTCTTCAATGCGTTTAACTAACACATTATTGTGTAGCGGTGTAAAGTTTGTCATTTTTTAGTACTCCTTTTAAATCACTCCTTATACTTAAGAGAGTTTTAAGGAGAATTCAATAGGCCTGGAATAAAAAAGATGAAAATTTTATTTTTATGTGATATCCTTATTGGGTAAAAATAAAGGGTATCTTATGAAAAGTAATAAAGGTCTTATTTCAGTTTTATTGTTGATTATTATTGGGGGCGGTTTAATTATGGCCTCTGTTTGGGGAGAAGCGCGGCGGAAAGAATTAGCGTATGAGGTTTTTTCCACGATTGATAAATTTAAAGATTATGTAAAAAAACAAGAAGCTGAATCGGAAAAGCTTGCTGTTTTGGAAAAACAGCTTTTGGAACAGGCGCAAGAATTGGCTGTCTTAAAAGAAAAAGTTGAAGTAGCCTCTAAAGATCAAGCTATTAATACGGATAAGTTTGTTTCGGTTGATGCTTTTGAAAAAGCAATGACGCGTTTGGCTTATTTGGAAAAAAATAATACAACTCAAAAAACAAAGCAAATTTTATCTTTGCATACGATGGCGAATCTTCGTCGCTCTTTGGAAGATGAACGCGGTTATCAGGCGGAGCTTATTACTTTACGGAAAATGTATCCAACCTGGACCGAATGGGATATATTGGCGAAATATTCTGAAACAGGCGTCCCGACCTTATCTGCCTTAACGAGTTCCTTTTATGATTTGATTAAAAAGCAAGATGAAGCGAATGTCGATAAAAAAACGATGAGTGAGCCTGAAAAATGGTGGTCTTTTGTTGTTCGAAGAGCTAAAAATATGATTCGGATTGAAAAGACAAAATTGCTGACGAATGATCAAACAACGGGGGATATTTTAGCCCGCGCAGGACAGGCTTTGGAACGTAATAATTTACGCCGTGCCGTTGACGAAATCTCGCGTTTGGAAATGAGTGATCCAAAAGTGTATGCTCATTTTAAAGTTTGGCATGGCAAGGCTATCGATCGTTTGATTGCGCAAAAAGTTGCGGATGAAATGATGATGCGTTTAACTGCGGAAATAGACTTATCATCAAATTAAGGAGAATAAGATGTTACATAGACTTTCTTTTTTACTGCGCTCTTTAATTTGGATAGCTGTGATTGTCTTTTTTGTTTATTATCCAGGGGATGTGCGTATTCAGTGGTTGGACTATGATGTCCATACCAGCATATTCTTTTTATTTTTAGTTTTGTTTTTTGTCGATAAGGTGATGGCGCTTTTTGCTAAAATAAATCGGTTTTTGTTTCATGACTTGAGTCGAGATGTTGCGATTTCTAGATATAAATCTGAGATTAAATCTTTAAAGAAAAAATCTGAAAAACAGATGGAAAAAGATCAGAAAGAATCGCAAGAATTGGCACGTTTGAAAAAAGATGTGTTTGCACAAAAATGGCAAAATCGCTGGGAACGTGTTAAGAAATTATTTCGTAAATAATTTTTCTGCTGCCTTTTGCATTTTATTCTTTTGCGAGATTGTTTAGAAGTGCCTTTAACGCATTGGCTTGTGATTCGTGAAAAAACATTTCTGCGAGTTGTTTATATTCGCTCCAGAGAATGGCGGTTTCTTTTTTCATCCATAACGCTTCGAAAGCCATGCTTTTGAAAAAACATTTAAAAAGGGTTGGGCTGTCTTCTTTTCCGTATTGTGCAAAGATGGCATCCAATTTTTCAGATTGTTCTGTAACGCCGTTTGTGATTTTATTGCGGAGAGCTGTGTCCACCCGTGTATCGTGTGAAAAACATTCTTTGAAGAGATTTGAGAGCGATTCGCCACCGTGATTTTCGTGTTGTGCAAATAATTGTTGAATGGCGGCGAGGCGTCCAAGTGTTCCTGGTTTAAGTTGCATTTTGGTTCCTTATTTGTATCGCAGGATAGAATGTTTGATTTGAAAAAGCAATTTATTTTAACAGTTTAATCGCGCGGGCTTTTTTCGGTAATTTTTGAATAAACCCTTTTTCTTGGAGGCGTCCAAGTGTCATGAAAATAGAGGATTTGGATTTTAAGCCCATTTCTTGGCGCATTTCTTCCAAAGAAGGACAGATTGGCGTTTTTGCCATGGCTTTTTTTAGGTATGCAAAAAGTTTATGTTGTGTTTGTGTTAACATTTTTTAAAAATAACACAGACCTGATAAAAACAAAAGAGGATTGAATTCCTAATTTTTATTCCTAAAACTTTCTTGTACTTGTTTCTGTTTCAAAATTATGATATACTTCTGCTATAGAAAAAGGAGAAACGTATGAAAAAAGTTTTATTTGCGCTTGTGGCTGTGATGCTTTCAAGCGGTGCATTTGCCCAAACCGAACCTAATTATGGCGATATTACAGAGGTTGTGAAGTCTTTTAAGGTCTTGGCAGATTCATGTCCAGAATCGAATCCACGTTGTACAACGGTTTGTACCGATGGAATTAGATTAGCTATTGGGATGAATAATGGTGGGAATATCACTTCTCAACAAAGAGAATTATTAAAAGCACAATGGACGCTTTGTTATCAAACACTCTATACGAATTAGGTTTGCACATTTGATTTAAAAAGCGACTCTTGACGGGGTCGTTTTTTTTTGGTAGATCATGATTATATATGGAGGTGTTGCATGCGATTTTTTTTGGTCATCCTTTTATCCTTTTTTTCTTTAACAAGCGTTCGTGCTTATGCTCCGGATCATTATCTCGGCTTTAGTGCAAGTTCAATGGGTTTTGGAGGCTATTATAAATATGGATTTAATACGCCAAATACCTTTTGGTCCCGTGTTGAAATGCGTGCGTCTTGGGAACATTTTGGGCCGACGGCGCAGGATATTGTTTTAGGGGATGATACCACTTTTGAAATGGATGGTATTACCTATGAAATAGGTTTGGAAAGTGATGTCGCCGGGGTGGCTTTTGATTTTTATCCGTTTCGACGCGGCTCTGTTTTTCATCTGACCTTTGGGGGGTATTATACGAATTATCTTTTTAATACCCATGCTTGGATTAAAGATACACAGACTTTTGATGTTGGTGCACAGACGTTAACGGTGGATGGGCGTGTGGATGCGTACGGTGAAATCGAATGGGATAGTCCGATTGCCCCTTATTTAGGATTTGGTCTTTCAGGCACTTTGTTTTCAGGGGTAACGCTTGGGTTTGATTTGGGGGTATTGTATACGGGTAGCCCGGATATTAATTTAACGTATTCTGGAACGGTTGATAATGGGGGGACGCCTGTTGATATCCATACTTTGATTAATGAAGATGATATTCGTGCGCAGACAAAAGAAATCGAAGATGATTTAATGGCGGTTGAATATTTACCGGTTATTCGGTTGAGCTTAGGGGTTCGTTTTTAATGTTGAAATATATTTTGATTTTATCTGTTTTTGTTCTGGTTGGATGCGGGCTTAAAGCACCACTGGATCGGCCAGAAGGGGCGACTTATCCAGATCGTCCGTATCCACAAGGTTAGTTATGTCTACCGCTCTTCGTTCTTTTTATAACCATGTCGTCGTTGATAAAGACTCGCACATATCTGTTTTTATTCGTGAGAAAGAAGGGTATTATTTGGCCTTTATTTATCCGGTAGATCAAAAAAAGTTTGAAGCAGAATATGAAAAAGAAGGTGTGTTTTTTCGGAATCTCCAAATGCCCCCAATCTATGCTTATGTTAAACAAAATTCGCATACTCTTTTAGAGCAAGATCAGAAAGATGCCGATGATTTGATTGAATTCGATAAACCAGAACAAGTTTCTGTGCCGAAGTTAAAGCAATTTTCTTTTGCAGGAACAAAATTGCTTTCAGACGGCACTGTCGTTGAGCTTTGGAAAGGGGAGGATGGTTCTGTTGTACAGATTTATCCAGATCATATTTTTAAAAATATGGGAAATGAACGCTAGACTTTTGGCTGATTTTTTATTATCCTATTGGGTATGTTTTCTTCTTTAAGTATACTTTTTTTGTGGATACCTGTTTTTTTTGGAATAGGGATTGCAGCTTATGATCTGTTAACGCCTTCTTGGATTTACAATAGTGCTGGTCTTGGCGTTTCTGTTTTATTATTGGTGGGTGTCTTATTTCGGAATCAGTTAGTTGATTTGGCGAAAAAATTTCAATTGTTTCATCCGGCTCGTTTGTTTCGGATGTTAAGCACACAGCTTTTAAAGTTGTTTTTTTACCTTTTAATTTTGCCCATTTTTTCACAGGCTTTTATTTTTATGGCTGGGCTTGTGGTTTTTACACGGTTGCTGCGTATTTTTCGTTGGTTCTTTTCGCCAGATATTTGGCAATTTGTAAAACCTTTTATGAAGCGTTTGTTTAATCTCATTCCATGGCGCTTTGTTTGGAAATGGGGACGCAATATTTGGTCAGTTTATTTAAAACGTACATGGTTGGGGCAAGGGATGTCGATGGCGGGATCTAAAGGGATGTCGACGCTTCGTCAGCCCCTTTTTTGGTTTGAAAAAAGTTTTAAAAGGGTGTGGAAAAAATTTAAACGATTTCAAATTCGAATGTTGCGTTGGAGTTTAACGAAGTTGCGCAATCCAAGAATTGCTTTTTTACGTCATATTTTATTTTTACAGCACCACAAGATGAAAATGACTTTTTCATTTAAGCCTAATTTGAAACCACATCCTCTTTTGTGGGTGGCTTTGTCTGCTTTATTTATTTCTTTTGGGGCAATGCGCATGGGATGGCGGACAGATGCGTTGAACACGCAAACTTTATCCTATCCAATTTATCGCAAAGATGTTACGGGGGTGATTTTAAAAAATGAAATTAAAGGGGATTCGCAGCGTCTTTTAATTCAGCCAACGGCTATTGGAAAGTGGGAAACAGATTTACCGGGCAGAGTACGGATTACGTTGAAAAAAATTGACCCCCGATTGTCTTTAGGAGACACTATTTTTGTGAAAGCAACGCTATTACCGCCGGGAAAACCGGTTGCACCAGGTGCTTTTGACTTTGCTCGTTATGCTTATTATCAAGGATTTGCCGCGGTTGGTTACGCCGATAAAGATGTCCCTGTTCAATTGATTGAAAAAGCAAGCATTCCCTCTTCTTTATTTGAAGGATGGCGTGAAGATTTAAAGACTCGTCTTTTGGTTCATTCAGATACGGAATTAGGTCGATTCGTTTTGACGATTTTGCTGGGTGAACGCTATGCGCTGCCAGAAGAATCGTTGGAGATTTTTCGTCAGGCAGGATTGTCTCATTTGATGTCGGTTTCGGGATTTCATTTAGCGGCACTCGGGTTCATGTTTTTCTTTCTAGTGCGCTTTTTACTTGTGTTGATTATTCCGTTGTCGCGTCGCATGGATGTAAAGAAGTTTGCGGCCGGGGCTTCTCTTGTTTTTTTGACTGTGTTTCTTTTTCTATCGGATGCGCGGTTGCCAACACAACGCGCGTATATTATGACGGCGCTTGCTATGGTTGCGATTTTAATGAATCGCTCCCCGTTTTCGTTACGTCTTTTGGCATTGAGTGCCTTACTTATTCTGGGGATTTCGCCCGAGGCTTTATTTAATCCCGGATTCCAAATGTCGTTTGCTTGTGCGGGGGCTTTGATTGCCGTTTATAATCGATATACGTTTTCAAAAACGTTGCCACCGTGGTCGAAGCCGATTTCGCGTTTTATGAAATTTATGCTTTTAACGTTTTTGACTTCGGTTGTCGCGTTTATTGCAACTGCGCCGTTTGTGTTGTATCATTTTCATTCGTTGGCAACGGTTGGGTTGATTGCGAACCTGGTCGCGATCCCTCTGTTTTCTTTTGTCTTGTTGCCGTTGTCTGTGGTTTTTCTGCTTTTACCGATTTCTTCTGTTGGTGGCATTCTAGGGGGCGCTTATCTATGGTTTAAGGATTTAGCTGTTTTCTTTGGAGAGTTGCCTTTTAGCACATTTACGTTTTCGCAATTTTCTGTTGTTTTTTTAATTGCGGCGACAGGCGCTCTTTTGACCTATTTGTTATGGCCGTTTAAATATAAGCGACTTTTGATTGCTGTTTTTGTTGCGGTTGGGATTGGATCTATTTTTGTGCATAAGTTGCCGACGGTTTTAATTAATAACGATGCGACGGTTGTGGCTTTTGAAAAAAAAGGCACATTAATTTTTGCGACGAATCCTAAAAAAGATACTTATACTTCAGAGCAATGGATGATGATGTATGGACAAAAAGGAGTGCCAGAAAAAACGAAACTGTGTCATCGGAAGCATCCCTGTCCTATTGTTGTTCGGGGTAAAAAGATTATGGTTATTCGTCGGTTCACCGATGTGTTGAAACACTTGCGATCGGGATGTGAAAATAGTGATTATGTGATCGTGCCATTTAGTGTAACCGTCCCACCATCTTGTGAATCCAAATTAATTGATTTGTCCGATACGCAGAAAGGTTATGCTTTTTTATCTTTCTAGGTGAGGATACATGTTGTTTAAGACATGTTTTACGGTTTCAAGTTTTTCCGCGATGGCATCGAAGACTGTTATAAATGGCGTTATAATATTCGGGATGTCTCGGTTTATTTCGGTTTTAAAATGCGCCATCATGTCCTCATTCGAAATGGGCGTTCCATGTTGATACAAAACATCTTTATATTTAAAGGCTTCTGGGCCGACAATAGAATAATATTTTCCGGGGCCATCTGGGCGAACATCATACCCTAAGTGTGTTAGGGCAACAATTTTTTCCTTATCTTTTGCTTTTCCTGAAATTAATGTTCCTGGTTCATTTGTTTCAAAAGGTTTTATTAGGATATCCATATTGTTCTTTTGTGCATCCGCGACAACCATCGGATGGATAATTCTGGCGCCACAGAAAGATGCCGCAAGTGCGTCATTATATGATATTTCAAGATATGGTTTTTGTTTGGCATTAATTAAATCGGGGCGAGCTAAATAGAAAGGAATGTCTTTGAATAGCGTGCATGTTGCCTTCATCGCATTTGCCGTGACTAAAGCTGAAATGTCAGAACCATCATAAGGAAATAATGTATATTTACCGTCATTTGTTCTGCCTACGAACCCAGGGATTACAACAACGTCGTGTTTTTGTAGTTTTTCATTAATAGGATCTGTTTGTACATAAGATAAGATTGTATTTTTGGGGATATCTTTGGTGATAATTGGCAGACTATCCTTCATTAAGTGTGCGGCTGTAATGTTTTGTTCATTTAGATAGCTTGTGAGTGATTCTGTCGCGTGTTCTTCGCCGCGTCTTAAATGATTTGCTCTCCCATAATCATCCAGGTCATTTATCTCGGCTTCAAGCTTGCGGGTTTCGCCTTTAAATGCAGAAACAATGGCAATGACTTTTTTGCCATCGTTAAGTTCTTTTTGAATTTCTTTTGTTATTTTAGGTAAATTTCTCCCTACTTCATTTGGATATCCAAAGGTTGATCCACCAAATTTTAAAACAACAATTTTTTTGTTCATGGTTAAGCCTTTTTAAATTTTTGTCGCCCTAATTTAGGATCTTTTTTTGAAAAATTCAATGTAATTTTTTTATGTCTTGAAAAGAAATAAAAATTGATCTACAACATCTTGGGTAAAAACGAGAAGAGGAAAATATTCATGAAAAAAATATTTGTTTTATTAATGGTCTTTGCGATGCCGGTACTTTCGTTCGAAATTGTGCCTGAAAAAGTTTTATTTACGCCCTTGATGGTGGATCCGGCGGAATCTCGTATGAGTGGTATGTACGGCTTTTATGATATGTCGCACGAAGGTGGGCTGACGCTTGGTAACGTTGGCAATGTTTCTATTGGAAGCCATCGTCCTTTTTTTGGATGGGGGACACAGTCAACGGGGCAATGGCAGTTTGGTGTTGATGCTGCCGCAAAAATGCAATTTATGTTAGATCAGCCGTCACTTGTGCTGGCGCAGTCTGATTATTCTTTTGGATTTGATTTGGCTTGGAAAAAAAATAAATGGTCCAGCCGTATTCGGGCATATCATGTCAGTTCTCATTTAGGGGATGAATATATGGAAGCAACAGGATTTACCCGTTTTCAATATAATACGGAAGGGTTTGATATGTTGGTAGCTTATCGTCCAACGGATGGTTTGCGTTTTTATGCGGGTGGGGATTATTATTTCAATATAGATCCTGCTGATATTGGGACGAATATGGCGCATTTTGGGGCAGAATATATTCATCCGACACCTTTATTTGCCAATACGTATTTTGTGATGGCTTCTGATTTTAAGCTATATGAGCGCAATAAATATGATTTTAATACAACGGCTGCGATGGGATTTCAATTTTCAAAAGCCTTTGATGACGATCGCTTTATTCGTTTGATGCTGGAAGGGTACACAGGGTCTTCCCCGCATACGCAATTTTATTATACGGAAACCAATTATTATGGTGTGACGCTGCAGTTTGGATTTTAATTTTAAAAAGAGCCTTTATTTAAGGCTCTTTTTTATTCCTAAATTATAAGAGAAAGCTTGAAAAATCTGTTTTTAAGCTCTATATAACAGGACTATGTCAGACTACTATACTATTTTAGGTGTTTCAAAAACAGCCAGTGCGGACGAAATTAAAAAAGCGTTTCGCAAAAAGGCTATGGAAAATCATCCCGATAAGCACAAAGGGGGTGCCGCGGCTGAGAAAAAATTTAAAGAAATTAATGAAGCCTATGACGCATTGAAAGATCCTCAAAAACGCGCACAATATGACCAATTCGGCAAAGAAGGTGTGAATGGTAATGGTGGCGGTGGATTTGGTGGTGCAGGTGGTTTTAATCCTGGCGACTTTAATTTTAACTTCGGTGGCGGTGGATTTTCAGATATTTTTGAAAATATCTTTTCCGAATTTGCTGGTGCTGGTCGACGTCAGGGGGCGCGCACACGCACAGCGCGTGGTGAAGATTTAATCTATCCTGTTTCAATCACACTAGAAGACGCTTTTGCAGGCATGAAACATTCTGTTCGTTTTAAACGTAAAAGCGTTTGTGAAACGTGTAGCGGAACCGGTGATAAAGATAAGAAAAAAGCAGCGATTTGCCAGGAATGTCATGGTGCGGGGGTTGTTCAATCCCGGCATGGTATGTTCCTTCGGGAGCATGTTTGTCCCGGCTGTCATGGGACAGGACATAAAATTGAAAATCCATGCTCGACATGTGGTGGACATGGTTTACAAGAGAAAGTTAAAGAATTAGATATCTCAATTCCAAAAGGGGTTGATTCAGGTATGCGAATCCGTTTGTCTGGCGAAGGAAATGCCGCGCCATTTGGTGGGCAATCTGGGGATTTGTTTATTGAAGTGCATATCGAACCGCATAAAACATTTGAACGAGACGGGCCTGATTTGTTTGCAAATGTAAAAATTCCATTTACAACGGCGATTGTGGGTGGTGAGATCGAGCTTGAAATGCTGGATGGCAAAAAAGGATCGATTAAAGTACCGAAAGGGACGCAACCCAATACGCAAATCCGTTTGCGATCCAAAGGCATGCCTGTTGTGAACTCTTCGTTAAAAGGAGATCTTTATGTTACGATAGAGGTTGATATTCCGAAAAAGATTAATGATGATCAGTTAAAAGCCTTAGAGGCTTTTGAAAAAGCATCTAAATCAAAAGTGTTTGGCTTATTTTAAATTTAAACACCCTTTTAAAGGGTGTTTTTTTATGTAAAATACAACTTGCTTTTGTTTTTTTGATTCTGGTATTCTTTTTTTGTAAAAAAGGAGTTTCCTATGAAATTATTATTATCGCTTATTGTTTCTTCTGTTTTGTTAACAGGATGTATGCAATCTCAACCAGAACAACAACCTGCGCCACAAAAATCAAATTTGACGTATGGGACGGTGAAATCTCAAATCGTTAAAGGCCAAACGACACAAACGGAAGTTATTCAAATGCTTGGTTCGCCAAATATGGTTTCAAAGACAAAAGGTGGCGATGAAGTTTGGACGTATTCTAAACAATCTTATGATTCTTCATCTGCATCATCTGCTTATGGCGTTGGGTTGATTTTTGCGGGTTTTAGTGGTGGTAAATCTAATCGTTCTTCAACGGTTTCAACTTTTGATCTGATGATCACATTTGATAAAAATGATGTTGTTAAAGACTATTCTGTTGTTTCATCTCAATATTAAGGAAGTGATCTGTGAAAAAAATATTTAAAACTTTTTATCCAGTTATTATGGCTCTTTTTTTAACGGCTTGTATGGCGGGTGGTGCTTCGAAACCTGTTTTTTCAGATGCCCAACGTCGTGCGATGCAAGTTAGAACGCATGATGCATCGTATGATATGACCTTTCATGCCGTGAAATCGGTCCTTTTGGATGACGGTTATATTATCAAATCGCAAGATTATGCAGGTGGGATGATTTTGGCAGAAGGATCACAATTGAAATTACCAACGGGACGTGCAAATCCTTCTTCAACAGGCACAGCGGATGAAGAGGATGGTGGTGTTGGTGTTGGTGGTGTTCTTTTAGGGATTGGTGTTTTGGCTTTAGCGGTTGCCGCGGGGGCGAATTCTTCGCCTAGTTATCATAGTGGTGGTGGCGGACGCACGGAACGTCAGCAAGTTGGAACAAGCTATCAAATCTCTTTTAATTTCGATAAAATCAATAAAACAACAACCGAAACCCGTTTGATTGTGCAAGAACGCAGCCAATACAATATGGGAAATGAAACATTAAAAGAACATATTAAGCCAGAGATTTATAAGCATTTGTATGACCGGATTGCGCATGAGATTAAACGCCGGGAAGCAATGGGTCGATAAAAAAAAGCAGCGTAAGCTGCTTTTTTTTCGGTTAAAATAAACTCTTGGATTCATCGATGCGTTTTTGGATGTCGCCGGATGTTTTCAGTTCGTGTATTTTTTCAGATAAAACGCGCTCTAGATCAAGGGATGAAAACAAGTCCAAGAAATCCCGGTTGATGGCGATAAAAACAGAGCGGGTTAATCTTTTTCCATTTTCTGTAATATATTGACCTTTGATTTGGCTGATTGCTTCGGGATGTCTTCCAATATAATCGCGGACCATTAAACCGCTGCCGACAAAATAACCACGGCCATTTAGAACTTCTTCCATAGCTTTATCAATTGTTTTTACTTGTAAGACACGGAGTGGCTTTGCTTCATCTGTTGTGTTGGAGATAACATGTTCACGCCATTGCATGTTTTTATCTTTGGTTAAATCATTCCACCATTGCCCAAGGGCTATTCCCTCAATGACAACGGCGGGTAGATTTTTGTCTAAGGATCTAAAATCAGCTAATTGTTGTAAGGAAAAAGAAGAGCGTGTTGGCAGAACCAAAAGAAGATGGTCTTCGAAAAGCGGTGGGTAAATATATTCCATAAATGTAGCAATTTTTTCATCATAATAAATGCCGCCAATCAGATCTAAAGAATGGGCTTTTTTCCCATAGCCTACTTTTGCACTTTCGATTGCATCTTCTGCATTCTCAAAATAAATATTGTGTGTCGTTAGTTTTTTTTCTTTGGCGAGATCTTCAATAAGTGTCGGGAGCATTCCTTTTAATTCAGGGATATCTTTTGATTCTATAGAAGATAAATAGGCCAGGTTTGGAAGTGTTGTATAATAAAGCTCACCATCTGCAAAAGCCGGTTGAAATAGACCTAGTGCCAACCAAAATAGACCTAGCTTTTTCATGTTATGCATCCTCTTTATGTAGCAGAAAGCTGGTGGTTAAAAAAAGCACAATTAAGCTGGCGCCTACAATTCCAAGGCCAATGGGTAGCGTGCCCATGTGGGTCATAGCAAGTGTTACTTTGTCGACAAAGAAAAAGACAAAGCCAGAGACAATTCCGAGTGCTACTCGGATAAAAAAGCGGGTGTGGCGGACGTGTTTCGAAATGGAAAAGGCCACTCCTAATAAGGAAAAAATGCTGAGTAAGAATGGGAAGAAAAGTAGGCTGCTGAGCAATGTAATTTGTCGGCGTGTGTTCATTCCTGCTTTTTCTAGGAAATTAATAAGTGCAGGTAATTCCCAGAATGAAATGAGATCATTTTCACTGAGGGTTTCTTGAATTTTATTGAGTGAAAAATTTGTTGATCTTGTTTGTTTTTCGACTGTTTTAATTTTTTCACCGGGAGAAAATATTTTTAAATTTTCAAAAGTTAGTATTTGATCGGCCAGTGTTGCGTGCTCGATTTGAATTTGGCTTTTGAACATATGATCGAAAGATGTTAAAAATACTGTTACATCATATAGGTGGAGTTTTTCTTGATCTTGTTGGATTTTTTTTGCGAATAAAATCATGGTGTCTTTGGCACCTTTTTCTTTTAGCCAAAATCCCCCTTCGGAAAATTCAAAGGGTTTTTTAGAAGAAAGACCATATTCAAAGCCAAGGTTTTGCACATGTTTATTTAATGCAACCGTGATTGGATTTAAAACTGTGATAAATAAAATACCAATTCCAATTGTGGCAAAAGCAAGTGGTCGAAATAGCCGCCAAACAGATTGACCTGTTGATCGCATTGGGATTAGTTCTGATTGGCGAATCAGCATCCAAAAGGTCATCATGGTTGCAATTAAAATAGAAAGAGGCAGCAAGGGTTGAATAAATTGTGGAATTTGCATTAATAGAAAAGCTATGCCTTTTCCTAAAGACAAATCAGCCACACGGCTGAATTGATCGATGAAAAGTCCGGTGAAAATAACACCTAAAAAGCCTATGGCTAGGACCATAAAGGCTTTGAAAAAGTAACGTAAAATATAGCGGTCTACCGTTGTTAAAAACATAATGAGCTTATTATAGGTTAAAAGGGGATTTTTTGCAATCTAAATACTTGCTTTTTTTTAAGAATAGTGTTACATTGCCTTCGCTCAACACCCTTGGAGGTTGAGATAACAAAAGGATAAAGAAATGAAAACAACTGATTTAAACGTTTCTTTACGCAAAACAGCTGGCAAGGGGGCCGCTCGTTTAGTTCGTAAAGAAAAAAGTCTACCTGCCGTTATTTATGGCGACAACAAAGATTCGATGTCTATTAAATTAGATCCAAAAGATCTGCTTAAAGAAATGCATAAACCTGGTTTTACAGCCCGTCTTTTTAAATTGAAATGGGATAAAGGAGAACAAGTTTCTCTTTGTAAAAAGGTTGATTTTGATCCTGTTTCCGGTGTGCCTATTCATGCTGATTTCTTGCGTGTTGGGACAAAAGCCCTTCGCGTGAGCATTGCTCTTCATTTTACGAATCGTGAAGCATCACCTGGATTGAAACAAGGTGGTATTTTAAATACACTTCGTCGTAAATTGACTGTTTTTTGCAAACCGGATAGTATTCCAGATTTTATTAATATTTCTTTAGAAGGATTAACTTTTGGAGACAGTGTTCATGTTAAAGATATAATCTTACCGGAAGGTGTGTCTTTGGCGGATGATCGTGTGAATTTCTCAATTGCGGCCATTGTTGCCCCACGTGTTTCTGGAAAAGGATCTTCCGAAACTGAAGGTGAAGAAGGTACTGAAGAAGGTGCTGAAGCGTCAGCAGATGCCGATTCAAAAGAATAGGATTTTCTTTTATTATTATAAAACAAGCGGTGCATTCTGGATGCACCGCTTGTTTTTATTTTAAAAAAGAGAAAATTTTTTCTATTTTCGTGGGATACTCCACGACGACGTTTTTATTATTAATTTGTGTTAATATATAAAAATGCCATTTTCTAGTGTCTGTGTTTTCTAACACATCCTCTAGAAAATTTATGGAAAATTTCCCAATGAGCTTCTCTTTTTTGCTGAAGACAAGCTCACCTAATCCGTCTTCAAGGGGGGGGGG
>JAFGVS010000018.1 GCA_016937865.1 Alphaproteobacteria bacterium | reverse complement strand
TATAGTTTATATTATTTGTTTAATATGAACGCCAATTATAAGGAGAAACTTATGAAAAAAATTAGTTTACTTTCACTCGTTGCTGTTGCTGGTGTAGCTTTTGCTGCTCCTTCTTATGCGAACACAGAAAACCCACTTTATTTGCCTAAAGCTGGAAACCTTTTCATTAAAGGTGACATGAATTACAATAATTATGAAGAAAAAATGACGAATGCCCCTGCTGCTACTGATACTGTTCGAAATGACGATTTTAATAGTGGGGAATGGTCCGATTCTTTTACACTCGGATATGGATTTACAAATAATTTTGCGATGACGGTTTCAAATGAAGCCCCGATGTGGATGCAAACAAATGCTCCTCTTGCAGTGGATCCGACTTCTGAGGATAGAACACCTGCTCCAGTTGTAACAGGTATTTTCCGTGCGATTAAAAATGGAAATGTTATGCTTGATATCGTAGCAGCTGTAAATCCGGCTCTTCAATACAATGAAGCCTTTACTGTTGGTGGTGGTATCCGTGCCGGTGTGATGACCAATAAAATGACATTAGCCTTTGGTGGATATGTTGGGTATGGTATGTCTTATGATCATACTGACCTTTCAACTGGAAATGATAATGGCGAAGTTGATGACAACATGGCTTATACCATTACTGGGGACTTTCAATTTAATTTTTCTAAAGATATGAGTTTGAATATTGGTGGTAAATACTTTATCATTGATGAACAAGAAACAACAGGTGGAAACTTTGGTGAAATCGAAGGTTATCGTGTTGAAGTTGGTTTAAACTTTGAAACAAAAAAACGTCTTTTGGTAACGCCATATCTTGCTTATGCTGATATTGAACAAGATGATATTGCTGTTTCAACTGATGGTTATGAAGCAGCTGGAATGGAATATGGTGTTCGTTTCGGACTTGAATTCTAATTCTATTGTTAAAAATAAAAAAAAATCCCTCCCTTGGAGGGATTTTTTTTCGATTCCCTCATATAACGGTAAAAAATCCCTGTTTGCACAGGGATGGTCATTATAAGGAAGATTGTTTTATTACTCTGCGTTAGTGTAAACCCGTTGGACATCGTCTAGGTCTTCCATCGCGTCTAAGAATTTTTCTAATTGTTCTGACTTATTTTCATCAACAGCGACGGTATTTGTTGGTTCCCAAGAGAGTTCTGCTTTTTCTGGTTCCCCAAATTTTTTTTCCAAAACAGAGGCAACCGCATGCAGATCATTTGGCTCTGTCGAGATAATGTGGACGTCATCTGTGCTTTCAACATCACTTGCGCCAGCCTCCAGGGCTGTTTCAAATATTGCGTCGTCTTCAGCAACGTCTTTTTTATAAAGGATAAGGCCAACGCGGTTGAAAGAAAAAGCAACGCTGCCGGTTTCCCCCATGTTTCCATTGAGTTTGTTGAATATAGCGCGTACTTCGGCGGCGGTGCGGTTTCGGTTGTCCGTTAGGGTTTCAATCATCACGGCAACAGCGCCAGGGGCATAGCCTTCATAACGAATTTCATAGTAATCTGATCCTTCGCCAGTGGCTGTTGCTTTGGCGAGCGCCCGTTTGATATTATCATTAGGCATAGACATTTTACGCGCGGCGGAAATTGCTAGGCGTAACCGTGGATTCATTTCTGGATCTGCATCCCCCATTTTTGCTGCCACCGTGATTTCACGTGCGAGCTTAGTAAAAAGATTTGCTCTTTTTTTGTCTTGGGCGCCTTTACGGTGTTGGATGTTGGCCCACTTAGAATGTCCTGCCACGATTGTTACTCCTTTATCATGTTGAAAACCAATTCTGTTTGTCTCTATTTTCATTTACGGCGTGATCTGTGTGTCCTCACGTACCAAATGTACGCTGCGGTACGCGACACTGGAAATAAAAATATATCCTAAACATAACCGCGAACAAGTTCGCTTTGATTTCGTCGTGACCTCTGAATCGAGGTCTTCGTTTTTTTAAGTTGGGGGCAGTTTACCTATTTATTTTGGGTTTTTCAAGGGATTCTTGTGGTTGATAAAGCTGGATTTATCTTTTTTGAACTTTGCATAGTATACTTTAAAAAACTTGAAAAGTCAATATGATAAAGAGTCTTGGGCACCTTGTTCTTTGTTTGTTTTTTAATTATGTTTTGATTACAGAAGGGTTTTCTTCCTTCTTTAAACAAAGGAGTCTGATATGATTCGTATTACTGCTCGTCATTTAAAATTAGGGGATGGGTTTATCTCTTTTATGAGATCTACCTTGAAGAAGCGTGTTGAAAAATTTTCTTCTAAAACAGGGTATCCGGAAATTATTATTGATCGAACCGGGGCTACTTTTAAAGCAGAAATTAATTATCCTTATCGTAAAGAACTTTTGTTAGCGACTAACACGGCAGATAATGCGAAAAAAGCCTTTATGGGGGCTATGGAGAAGCTCCGGCGGCAATTAGAGCGGACACATGAAAAACGCACAGATTATGTTACAAGTTAAACTAAAAGCCCTTCGGGGCTTTTTTAAATATTTTTGATATGTTTTATTTTCCAAGGTGCCATGGCAATGACGTCCAGGCGAATGTCGTATGTCTTGAATTTAGGATTTTTTTTAAGAAAGAGCTCGGCGCCGCGGCGCATTCGTTTTTGTTGGTGATCAGAGATTGCATATAATGCATCTTTAATTGTTTTTCGGTATTTTACTTCACAAAAAATGATTGTTTTGTTTTTTCGAAGGATAAGATCTATTTCACCTGTACCTGTTTTGCGTTTGGTGCGATTTTCACGATGGGATAGAAAAGTATAGCCTTTAAAGAACAGATAAATGCTGGCTATTTTTTCAGCGAGAAGGCCTTTTTTGTAATTGGATTGTTGCATGTTGTTAAGTTTAAGAAATTTTTTATTTTTTCGCAACGTTTTTAGGCATAAAACGGGGGAAATCATTCTATGTTAGGTTTGTTGCCTTTAATATTTGGTGAATGCTTCGTGTTGATGGCCAACGTTCTTGACCGGCCACAGAGATGCGCTTACTTTTGTTAAAAGTTGTTGGGTTGAGGCCCGCTTTGCGTGCCAATCCTGAAACAGACATTTTTTGAGAGGATGCAATTTTTTCAATGGCTTTCCATACTTCTTCGCTCATTTTTTTCAATCTCCATTTTATTTTTAATCCTTTCTTACTATCTATACTAAATAAAATATTCGAATTCAAGTCTAAAATACCATCTAAGGGTGATTATTTGTTCTGAATTATTTTTAGGGTTGACGTTAGATTCAACTTAGGCTGGTTTTTGTTCTATGTTTGTTCTACATGAGGAGGAAAAAATGAAGAATACGTGTTTTGTTCAGGAATCGCTGAAAGTTAGGCTATTTGAAACCGTTGAGGAGGTTTGGTTTTGGTGTTGTAAGGGACAATTATTACGGGAATCTGGTTCTCGCTTTGTTCGAAAGTCATCTTGTTTGGAGCGTCCCTGTACGATTGATGATATTGTTCGTCTTTTGGTTAAGCTTCGCTTTTCAGGTAAATTTTCAGGAAAGCATCTTGATATTTTAGAGCAATACGGAAAACGCTTTTGTCCGCCAGATATTTATAATCCTTTGGAGAAAGATGATGTTTGTTTTTGGGATGAAGGTCTTTTTTTATTAGAACAAGAATGTCTTAAAAAAGGTTTTTTGGAGGTTTCTTCGTATTATGATTAAACCAAAACCGCATTGGATTTGTGCATATGTTCTTTTTAGAGATGAGAAAAAACTAAAACTTTTACGAATCTTAAAGAAAGGATTTCGGCACTGTGCTGTGATTTTAGAGTCCGAAAACCACTGGTTATATATTGATCAAACGTTTTTTCAAACGGAAATGCGGGTTTGGCCGAAAGAATTGATGCCTTTAGATGTTTTTAAAAGGGAAGGGTGGATGATTTTAAAAACGAATCCTCCTCCTTTTCAGAAAGAAAATGTGTTTCGATTTGGATGGGTCGACTGTGTTTCCGTGACAAAACGAATCTTTGGGATTAAAAAATGGGGGATATATACCCCCCATCAGTTATATCAGTTCTTGAACTAATTATTTTTTGATGCATATGCTTTATAAGGTTTTTTCCGGTCTTTTGATTTTGCATCTGTATTAAATCTTGGTTTTTTTGTTGCATTATAAGACGCACGTGGTTTTCGATCCTCGGCTGATTCGCTTCTTTTAAAAGGGCGACGTGGTTTATCGAATCCCGCTTCACGTGGTTTACGATCTCCCGTTGTTTCTTTTTTTCCAAAAAAACCACGGATTTTATCTGTTGTGCTACGTGGCTTACGATCCCCGGCTGATTCACTTTTATCAAAAGAACGATGCGATTTGTTCGTTGCATCGTAGGCAGAGCGTGGTTTACGATCTCCGTCGGATTCGCTTCTTTTAAAAGGTCTGCGTGGTTTATCGAATCCTGATTCACGCGGTTTGCGATCTCCGGTTGATTCTTTTTTCTCGAAGAATCCACGGATTTTATCTGTTGTGCTACGTGGTTTACGATCTCCGGTTGATTCGTTTTTATCAAAAGAGCGACGCGGTCGATCGGATCCTTCGCGGGGTTTATAATTTCCACGTGAACCATTTGATGTACGACGTCTGTTATGTGTTTGTCCGCGGTTGCGATCGCCACGTGGCGCACGATCTTCGGTTTGTTTTGCATCTGGATCGAGTAGACGTTGAATCGCTTTCCATTTTCCATTTTCATTCGGACAAATAAAGTTTAAGGCTTCGCCTTTTGCATCTGCGCGGGCTGTTCGTCCAATACGGTGGATAAAGTCTTCTGGTGCTTGTGGTAAGTCATAATTAATAACGTGTTCAATATGTGGAATATCTAATCCACGTGCCGCAACATCCGTTGCCACAAGAATACGGAATTTTTCTTTACGGTAGTCCCCGATCACACGGTCTCGTTTACTTTGACGAAGGTCTCCATGAAGTGCTTCTGCTTTATGTTTCAGTTTGTTTAACTGTATTGCCATGCGATCTGCGCCTCGTTTTGTTTTCACAAAAATAATCACAGATCCGGTGCGTTCGTCTAGTTCTTGGAGTAGGCGATCATGTTTTTCGTCTGTTTTGACTTTAATATTTGTTTGTTTTAGGTTTTCTGCAACATTGTGCAATCCACCAATTGAAATACGGGTTGGATCTGTTAGATATTTTGCCGCAATTTTTTCCAAGTTTTTAGGCATGGTTGCTGTAAACATTAATGTTTGGCGTTTTGCGGTTAAATATTTGGCAATTTCATCCAATTGTACGCCAAATCCCATGTCTAACATACGGTCAACTTCATCTAGTACGAGAAAATCTGTTTTTTCTAATTTTAATGTTTTTCGTTTTAGATGGTCATTGATTCGTCCAGGTGTTCCCACGATTAGACGGGGATTGTTGCGCAATTGTTTAAATTGTTTTGGCATCGGTTCGCCACCGATTAACAAGGCCGTACTAATTCCGGCATTGCGGTCGATAAAGGTTTCCAATGTTTTTAAAACTTGGTCGGCTAATTCACGTGTTGGTAACAAAATTAGGGCTGTACCATGAGGTGAGGCTGTTAAATGTGCGACAAGTGGAATCCCAAAGGCGCCTGTTTTTCCCGTTCCGGTTTGGGCAGATCCGAGGACGTCTTTTCCTTGAAGGGCGGCTGGGATCGCTTCTGCTTGAATCGGGGTTGGGGTTGTAAATCCAATAGAATCTAATCGTTTAATCAGAGCTGCTGGTAATTTAGCTTCATGAAATGTTTTCATATCTTAATATTATCCTTTTTGTGCAAAAATAGTCGTTCTAAATAACTCTATTTAGATTTGATGTGTGATTGCATTTTTCTCTTCTTCCTTATTGAAGAACGAGGGCGAAACCTTTTTATTTGGTTCGCGTAAGAGTTCTGCATCATCAAAATTTGCTTAAAGGGATTGGTTTTATCGCGATTGCAAAGCTTTAAAGTGAAAACTCAAGGCCTGTTATGACATCTATTTTTAGAATAAGCAAGCTATTTTTTAAAAAAGTCAATTTTTTGTCTAAAAAAGGGAATGGTATCCCATCTTAGACACAATCCGAATTGAGTACTATGAGGATGTTATGAAAATCTATTTGATGATAAGAAATGAGTTTGGATTAAAAAAGTCGAATAGAGGTGGTATCGGTTTGTTGGACAGGAAAGTGGCAAAATTAAGCTACTATCTGTTTAATTATCGTACCACTTTTTTCTCATG
>JAFGVS010000017.1 GCA_016937865.1 Alphaproteobacteria bacterium | reverse complement strand
CTCTTCAAAATCTAGTTCGCAATGAGGGACATCTCTTACCTCTAAAAATAATGCAACATAGCAAAACATAACTCACCGAAAAACGTTAAAAACACTAGCTTATAATGTGGGTTATTGGGCAGCTCTACTGCCCGGACTTGTGAGCAGTTGAGCAGAACTCACCCCTAAATATACTGATTTGAGGTGTTATGTGCGGCTCACTCAAACCCACAAAACCCCACGTACACTGGGCTTCAAAGGGCTATATAACTGCTCTGTTTTGGAGTTGGTGAAAAAGAATGGCGTGCCCGGCAGGATTCGAACCTGCGACCCACAGCTTAGAAGGCTGTTGCTCTATCCAGCTGAGCTACGGGCACAATAAAAAAATGGTGGGTCCGGCAGGACAAAATGACTTCATCATTTTCTCGGCTGGCTGGCGCTGGCGCCGTTTTTCCCTAAAAACAATCCCCCGGATTGTTTCCTTTACGGGAAAACCTTCTCAATGTTCGATCCCTGCGAACCACTACACTTCTGGCATCCTTGCGGATGCACTTTGCCAATGGTGGGTTCGGCAGGACTCGAACCTGCGACCAGACCGTTATGAGCGGCCGGCTCTAACCAGCTGAGCTACGAACCCGAAAATCCACGACATTATATCCTTAGCTTTTAAAAAAGTCTATGGTTTTTTCACACAACTCTTCGACTTTTCCCAAATGGTGAAACGTATGTGATGTTTCCATCGTTTCAAATTGGCAGCCGTTGGGCAGGTATTCTTTGTACTCTTTATTCCATTTTTCACAATCGGTTGTATTGATCACAATAGTTTGAGATTGTAAAGACTCTGTCCACCGAGCCGCAACTTCTTTGGTAATCGTTTCTGCATCCGCGATCATGGCGTCATTGACCAGAATTTTTTGGCCTCCCCAATTTACCATCGGCATATCTTTCGTGTACGTTAAATCATCTTCGTTTTTCCAACCGGTTGCCTGAAACGTTGGGTCCCAAAGAGCCTGTGCATCACATTTAATATTTGCCCTATTAAGGGTCAATCCTCCAAAACTGTGTCCAACTAAAAACGTTTTTTCATACTTTCCATCAAAATATTTTACCACATCTTCAAGGTCTTCTTTATGTCGCAATAAAGTTACACCGCCATATAAAGCCCGTGGTTTTTGGCCATTTTTTTCCTCATCGCTATATTGGTTATAAGCGAATACGCTATACCCTTTTTCAAGGAATAAATCAATTGAACGCCTTATTAAATACGTGTTTTGGTAAACGTCTGTTAAACCGTGTAACAAAATAATCAACTTATCCGATTGCCCATACAACGTGCCGCTTATCGTCATGCCATCGCGCGCCTGGATCTTTATCTTTTTTTCCATTCTTTAATTCCTTTTATCTAGGCTTTGAATTTGTTTAATGATTTCATCTGTTGTCTCTGGGCTGATAAAATTATGATCCGAAGCCTTTCCAATCAGATATTTTAAATTTAGCCCTTTCGAGATTAAATCTTTATACACATCTAATTTTTCTCGCGGAGCCTCTTCTTTCTCCATTTCAAACCAAAAAATAGGCGGAAAAGAATTTAACTTAAATTGTTTAACATCATTAAACCGAGATCCCAAACAAATTACAGCATAACAAGGGATTACGTTTTGAGAAGAGAGCAAAATGCTGAGGAAAGATCCTTGAGATCGGCCTATTAAGATAAGATCCTTCCACGATAATTTTTTCTGTTCCAACGCTTCGTTAATTCTTTTTTGAAGAAATTGTAATGAATAGTCCAATTTTCCATCGTCAAAAAGATATTTCCTAGGTCGTGTATTTGTAATAGAAAACCACGCATATCCACCCCGTTCTCTTTCAGAAGGAAAAGGGGCGTCAATTCCCAAAAAGTCATAATTGGGAAAAGCTTTTACGATTTTTTCAATAGAAGCCTTGTTTTCATTTTTATCAAACCCAAACCCATGTAGAAAAACAATTAATTTTTTTGCCATTTATTTTCCCTTATATATTTAATCCGGCGACATGCCCACTTGACCATGCCCATTGGAGGTTGTATCCCCCGAGGTCGCCCGTGACATCCAAAACTTCACCCACAAAAAACAGACCCGACACTTTTTTTGATTCCATCGTTTGGGATGAAATTTCAGCGGTTGAAACACCGCCTCGGGTGACTTCCGCGGTATCATACCCTTGTGTTTTAAGCGGGATTATTTTCCAGCCATGTACTTGATCTGCGATCTTTTTTAAATCGGCATCTTTTGTTTCCACAATAGGTTTTTCTAGCCCAAATTTTTGCACAATATAATGTGTAAATTGACGCGAGAACACATCCGATAAAATTTGTGAAACTTTCTTTTTAGACGACTGTTTTTTATGTGTTTTAAGAACTTCATACAAATCTATATTTGGCAGAAAATCAATGGTTATTTCTTGGCCTTTTCCCCAATAAGAAGAGATTTGTAAAACGACCGGTCCGCTGAGTCCTTTATGGGTCAACAGTAAATCGTCTGTGAATGTTTTCTTCCCACATGAAATGCTTGCGCGCATCGCTATGCCGCTGAGCCCTTTAAACAAATCTTTCTCTGATAAAATAAACGGGTCGAGCGCCGGATATGGCTCTATATTTTTATGCCCAAATTGTTTGGCGATTTGATAGCCGATGGACGTTGCCCCGAGTTTGGGAAAAGACATTCCGCCGGTTGCGACAACAAGTGCCGCACCTTGGAAAATGCCTTGATCGGTTTCGACTTTAAAAAAGTCTTTCTCTTTTTCGACTTTTTGAATGTCCGCATTGAGCTGAAGCGCTGCTTTTTGCGTTTCAAGCTCTAATATTTTAATTAAATCTTTGGATGTATTTTGGCAAAAAAGTTGTCCTTTTGCCTTTTCTACATACGGAACTTCATGCTTTTGCACCAACGCCAAAAAATCATGTGGTGTGTATTGTGATAAGGCCGAAATGCAGAATTTTGGATTTTGCGATAGGTAATTTTCCCACGTTGCCCCCAGATTTGTAAAATTACAGCGCCCACCGCCAGAGATCTTAATTTTCTGACCAATCTGTAAGCTGTGGTCTAAAATCAACACGGATTTTCCACGTTGTGTTGCCGTTTTGGCACACATCAAGCCAGAGGCTCCGGCTCCTAATATGATGACGTCGTATGTTTTCATAAAGATGACCTTACGTGATTTTAAATCGAATTGGAAGAAATTTTCTTGCTTTCCTGAATATCTTGTCTTAGGTTTTAAGTATCAACCTTATCAAAAGGATCTATCTATGTTACATTACATTCTTGGTGGAATTGCACTTTTTATACTTTGGATTATTGCCAGCTATAACGGTTTTGTCCGTTTGAAAAACCGATTTCAAGAGGCCTGGTCCGATATCGAAACCCAAATGAAACGACGTTACAACCTTATCCCCAATTTAATGGAAACTGTTAAAGGATATGCCAAACACGAAAAAGAAACATTAGATGCTGTGGTTAAAGCCCGCACAGCCGCTATGTCCGCAACGGGGACGCCCAATGAACAAGCGGAGGCAGAAAATATGCTGCAATCGACTTTAAAATCTATTTTCGCCCTTTCCGAATCCTACCCTGATTTAAAAGCGAATGCCAACTTTATTGATTTACAGCATGAATTAACCGACGCCGAAGATAAAATCCAAGCGGCACGTCGTTTTTATAATAATACTGTGCAAGCTTTTAATACCAAAGTCGAAATGTTTCCGAGTAATTTTATTGCAAAAACCTTTGGATTTGTCCGCCAGGACTTTTTCCAATTAGATGAACCCGCCGCCCGCAAACCGGTTAAAGTGAAATTTTAATGGCCACTTTCCATGATGCAATTGCCCGAAACCAATGGCAGACATTATTTTTAATTCTGCTTTTGCCGACGGCTTTTATGGCCGTATTTTGGGGAATTTTTACTTTTTTTGAAACCGATCCCATTATGGTCGAAAATCTGCTTTTAGCGGTTGGGGCACTCGCGTTCGTTTGGATGTGGATTGCCTATCGATGGGGGGATCAGATGATGTTGGGATCCGCCGAAGCGAAACCCATTACGCGCCGGGACAACCCTACTCTTTATCGGCTGACTGATAATTTAGCCATTACTGCGGGATTGCCCAAAACACCGGATATTTATATCATTCAGGATGAATCGATGAATGCGTTTGCCACAGGTCGGAGTCCTGAAACGTCCAGCATTGCGGTGACGTCTGGACTTTTAAATCGATTAGAAAAATCCGAACTTGAAGCGGTTCTGGCACATGAAATGGCGCATATTCTCCATCGGGATGTGCGGTTGATGATGCTGGTGATTACAGGCATTGGTTTTTTTACATTTATGAGTGAAGTTCTGTTTCGTGTCTTGCGACGTGTTAAAGTGAAATCCTCCAATAATAAAAAAGGTGATGCGACCGCGTTTATCTTCCTTTTGGCTTTATCATTTTTTATCTTTGGGTATTTGGTCGCGCCGCTCGTTCGGTTTGCCTTGTCGCGCCGTCGAGAATATCAGGCGGATGCCGGATCCGTTAAATTGACCCGGAATCCACAGGCGATGATCCGTGCGTTGCGGATAATTGAGACGGACCCACGTGTCGAAGTTTTGGACAAAAAACAAATGATGGCATCTGTGTGTATTGCCAATCCGTTGGCGAAAACAACCTCTCTTTTTTCAAGACTGGCGGGGCTATATCGGACGCACCCACCCATCGATGATCGGGTGAAGGCAATTGAAATGATGGATAAATAGATTTGGATGGCCATTTTTACATAATCGATTTTATTTTATTCATATAAATACAGATACTTTTATAATTTAAGTGCTTTTTTGATATGCTGGATGATATCTATATTTGGTTCACATGGCGGGCTCACATTTTGTATCAAAGCTTGTTTTAGCTGATCCAATTTTGTTTCTGCCGTTAAAATAGATAGTTTATGATGATCACGGAGATACTCCCGGACCTGCTTGCGTGGGAGAACTTTTTCAGAATCTTTTAACATATATATCGCCGCCGGCTTTCCAAACATACCGCCTTCGGCTATCGTGCTGAGACTGTCATCTGTTGCAATTCTGAAATCGCACAGCCACAGCATTATATGATAGTGAAGCTTTTTCGATGCTATGTCTTTAGATGTCCCGTCTGCGAGAATTTCAATTAGCGTACGTTCTTTATTTTCTGTAAAGTATTCAAAATAACTATGATGTCCACTATTTTTAAGCTGCGTCTTTAAAGCATCAGAGATATGTTGCTCCGTTCGTCCCATAGTCGCGATATAAGGCGTCAGACCTAAATCCGAGAGCATGTGAATTTTTTCAATGATACTTTTTACATCTTCTAATGATGTTTTTATTCCTGTGTAAGGATCCGGACCGCCAACACTGAAAAAAGCAATTTTTTGCTTTTTCAGATGACAAATATTCTTCCATATTTGAATCACTGTTTGGTCTCCAGAATCTGCTTTGGTTTGAAAACTCTCTACCAGGAATTCGATATATTCTTTTTTCAAATCCGTCGGTGGCATTTTTACTCTCATGGCTTTTGATCCAAGTTCCACCATCATCGCATCCGGGATTGTGCCCATCACATCAATAATTGCCTGATACATATCATAATCAGAGGCTTTTACGCCTCCTTCTCTTTGCGCCGCCATTGTAAATGGGTCTTTAATACTAATGATTTTTGTTTCAGGATTTTTTTATGAAAATCTTGAACCGCCTTTGTGTCATCATAACTGATGCTAAAAAGGATATCTGCCTTTGATTTTATCTCCTCAAGTGTTTTCACACACGTAGGATTCGCTTTATGTTTGGATAAAAGATCGCGTGCCAGACCAATCGCCCCAGCAGTTGCCCCGCGTTGCACTGGATTTTCTAGTACATAAATGTTCAACATATCATCCCCTAATATTAAAAAGATATATTTATCAGGTTAGGTTAGGCCTCAAGACATGTAAAGACCTTTTAAAGATTTTAATTGTTTTGTTCGATATAACGGGCCAATGAAAATAGGTAATCAGACAGACGGTTAATGTAGGCCTGGCAGTGGGTCAAATCATGGCGGAAGACTTCTTCGCCGTCATGATCTTCCGGGGTATGTAAAAAGCGCGTTAATGTTCGTTCAACCCGGCGGCAAACCGTTCGGGCGACATCGACTTGTGCCGGTAAAAGTGTTTCCCCTGGACAGACAAAAACGGGTTTGATTTCGACTTTTTCAAGTAACGCCAATTGTTTTTCTTCGATCCAATCCACGTCTTCTTGGCTGATAAGTTCAATTGTTTTCATCAACAGAGGTGACGTTGATTTGGTTGCAACTTGGGCTGAAAAAGCGAGTAATCTTTTTTGAATTGTATGAATATCTTCTTTGAATTTTTCTTGAATAAGTGCGCGCACAACGCCCAGTGAACATGTGAATTCGTCTGCATCCCCTAGACATTCGAAAGCGACATCATCTTTTGAACGACGCTCCCCACTATAGAGAGAGGACATGCCTTTGTCCCCAGATCGCGTTGTGATCAATTTGAAAACATCTTTAATTGCACTTAGTCTTAAGTTCATTCTTTTCTCTCTCCTTTTCCTTCCCTTTTTTATAATTTTTATTTTACCACTCCTTTAGAAATATGGCTTTAAAAAAGCAAACAAACATAAAGCGGCAACCAAAAACCAAAATTTATGGTAGAGTAGCTTATTTCTCATGGCATCTCTTCCTAAAAAAAGAGCAAAGATCGCAAAAAATAGAAATGGTATATTCATTTAAAATACCTCACATTTTCCACCGGCACAGGCAGCTTCTTGTTGTAGGTCTGTTCCATCTTTATCTTCTTTGATTTGTGTTAAATCAATCGCATGTAGATCGGCAACCCGTTTTTCATATTCTTCTTTGGTGCATTCTTCAAATGGAGCTTGTTCATAGGAGCCATTGTCATATGGTAACACCGCAATACCGTTATAGTTATCATGATGTTCCCACATCCATTTTCCGACTTCTTTCCATTCGTCATCTTTAACCGAAACCGTAATCGAGACATTATGCGTATTTACGCCTTCCCGATGTCCTGATTGTATCCAATTTTTATGAATATGCAAGGCTCTGTTTAATAATGACAATGCGTCTTCACTTCTAAATACAGCATTTTCAGGTGCTTTTTGTGGGATAGAAATCACAGCCGTTGTATCTGGACGGAATTTTTCGTCTTCAACCATTTGTGGCAAGTGTTTTTTCAAATAACCGTAAATCGGCTCCCCTTTATTTACCCGCATACGGCGGATATAATATGGTGCGTGCCACGCATGCACCCCACTGGACGTTCCAAGAACAAGAGATGCTGTTCCAGATGGTTTTACACACGTTGTGCGTTTTGATGGATTAATGCCAATCAGTTTTGCAATACGTTCGTTTTCAGCTTTCACGTGTTCAGCAGCTTGCTTCATGTCATACTTCATGACTTCACCACTGGCAATCCCTGTTAGAGAAACCCCAATTAAGGCATCTTCTTCCGAATTATCTTGCCAAATATCCCGCAGGTAATGGAAATCTGTGTAGCCGGCTTGAAGTGTTCCAATTAAGGCCGCAGCACGCGCACGGGCGTTAAAATCTTCTTGGCTTTCAATCGTTCCAGAATTAACCTCGGTTAAATTACAGAACTGGTTGGATTTTAGGGAAATTTCACAACATGGGTTTGTGCCTAAATCTTCATCATTCGTAAAATAAATGGCTGGTTCGCCAGAACGTGATTCTTCAACGGTTTTCCAATATGTTTTAAATTGTTCTTCGGAAAAATTTGAACGCAATGCAACGGCAGAGTTATTTGCCAATGCGCGGTGTGGATTTTTTTCCCACCAATTCCCCATTTTCGCTTCCATCATTTCTGTATCGTCAAATGAAAACAGTGAAATTAACGATGAGCGACGAATCCCGCCCGCAAGCACGGCATCAGCCAAAAGACACATCATGTCATGTGCTTCGATTGGTTTTAATTTTGTGCCTGCGCCGCGTTCAGCGACAACTTTTTCAAAAATTAATGTAATTTTGTCCAACGCAATTTTTAAAGGCTCTGGACCAGGGGCTTTTCCGCCGGATGTCACAAGAGGCAATCCTTTTTCGCGGATATCGCGATAATCAAAAATAATTTGACGTCCACCTTTTAAATATGAACTCATTAAAGCTCGAACCGCATTTGCCCATCCCACGATATCATCACTGATTAAATGACGCTTGGTTTTTGATTTGCTTACGCCTTTGACCGTTGGCAACTTATCCACAATATGTTTTTGAACTGAAAACCCAACACCAGAACCGCTAAGCAATAAAAACATGGTTTCAGAAAAAGCGTCTACACAATCTGCATGCACAAAAGAACAATTAAATAAACGAACAGGGTTTAAATCAACCGCGCGTCCCGCAAATTGCATCGAGCGCATAGAAGGTAATACTTTTTTATCATAGACGAACTGATAAGCCTCACGGATATCTTTTTCAATTTGTGGATAGCGCTTTAAATGCATCTGCATATTGCGTGTCACAATCTCATCATACGACTCACGACGGTTTTCTTCCGGTATATAACGGGCATATTTCATATATGTGGTAATTTTTGACAAAATGTCGCGGGTCATTTTTGATGAAGCAGTCATAATTTCTTCCTTTTTCTTTCCGAATCGACTTTATCGATTCTTTGAAAAAGGCGCAAGAACTTTTTGCTATATTTTGTGTTTTTTTTTCTTGCAAACACAATATATGGTGTTTTTGCGTCAAAGAATCGAACAAAAACAAATTAGAAAAACCATATGCCCAGAGATAGACTCAGACTCTTTTTTTAAGTCTTTGAGTTCTCTAATCTATTCTATTCATCTTGTTATTTATTCATTTATTCTTTTGAATCCATTAGGTCTTTGATCTTCGGATATTCTTTTTAATCTTTTTCGTTTGTTTTCAAGAGCTTGCCTCAAATAAAATAGATTATATGATTTATTTAATGCCATTTCATACAAAATGAGGAAAATTTTATCCTCCCCCTTCGTTTTATTTTTAGTTAGTTTAAATTTCTTGACTTCTGTCTTTCGTTTTTTTATCTTTGCCTTACTTATTAATAATTAGAATTTATAATTTTATGAAAATAGACAAAGAAAATAAAAAGATTATTTTAGAACTTGCACAAGATGATGTTTTCCATGTAAGACAGCGAGTTATTTCCCAAACAAATAAAAGCTTCCCAAAATACACCCTGTATTATGAAAATGGGGAACAAGTTAATAAAAAGGATCAAATGCATCAAAGCGATGATTCAAATTATTAAAATATGTCCCTGCTTTTTAAAGCAGGGGTCTTTTTTATATATCTAATGTTTTATAAATCTTTTCTAGATCTTCTGGCCAAGGGTGCGTGAAGGTCATTTCTTCCCCTGTCGTTGGATGGATGAAACCCAGCGTTTTCGCATGAAGGGCTTGTCGCCCTAAACCTTTTATCAAGTCTTTGACTTCAGATGATTTAATCGATTCTAGTTTCCGGGCATCTTTTCCATAAATAACATCTCCGATCAGCGGGTGACCCAGCGATGATAAATGCACCCGAATTTGATGCGTCCGACCTGTATAGAGTGAAAATTCAACATGACAGATCTTGCCTTTATCAAAAGCTTTTAAAACTTGGTAGTCTGTCCGTGCTGGACGTCCATTATCCCGGACACACATTTTCTGACGATTTGATATGTGACGTGCAATTGGCTTTTCAATGCTTCCTTCCATCGTGAGGGGTAATCCCCATATTAGTCCTTCGTATTTACGGGTAATGGAATGATCGTCAAATTGAGACCGCAAACTGTGATAGGCTTTATCCGACTTGGCCGCGATCATAACCCCACTGGTATCCTTATCTAGTCTATGGACGATTCCCATACGTTCTACCCCATTAATGGCAGAAAGCTTCCTTTTACAATGATAAAGCAGTCCATTCACAAGTGTTTTCTCATGTTGTCCGGCCCCGGCATGGACGACAAGCCCAGCGGGTTTATTAAAGACAATAATATCGTCATCTTCAAATAAAATATCTAGTGGGATCTTTTGCGGTTGGATTTTGTCTTGTGTGGTAATCTCTTCTACCAATATAACCTCTGCCCCTAAGGCTGGTGACATACGTGTCTCTGTATATGGGGTACCGTCTACGGTTAAATGACCTTCTTTTATCAGTTTTTGAATGTATGATCGACTTTTTTCAGGAAAATGTTTGGCGAGGTATGCGTCCCAACGGCCTGCTATAGGCTCATTTATTTTCAGTGAAAGAATCTGGGAGTATTTCTTCATGGCAATCAGTTAGATCTATATCGTAATTAAATTTGCTCTTTCTTTCTGTAGGTTCTGTAAGACATTCTATTATCCCATCGGCGTCCGCTTTAAAACCAAGCGGGGCTGTCTGCACTTTTTCATCTTTAAAGGCAAACCTAACCCATTCCGGTGGGTAAATGCAACGAATTTTTATATAGGCCTGTCGGCGATTATCCACTTTAAAATTAGACCGCCCCCAACTGGCATCCCGATAGCATGGAAAGGTGTCTAAAAAAGTCAGCTCCATGCTTTGTTTGGGGTCAGATGTTGTTATATTGAATTTAAACTCTTGAAACCGTTTTCCAAATAAGGCCGCCCAATTGGCTTGTGGGCGCGCAAAGACGGTTGTTGAAAATAAACAGAAAATGATAAAAAGTCTTATCATTGGTCCTCACTTACTTCAAAATTGACTTCAACTTTATAGATTTCCTGTGGTGGGTTTCTAATTTTAAATTCTATCCCAATTTCACGTCCCGGCCCTAATAAGCGCGTGGGCGGCAAGCGCGTTTTTTTACTTAATAGATTGTGGTTCTTGTCTAAAAGTAAAATATTTAATGCAGGTAATCGATATAACTGATCTGTTTTGTTTGTAATATGGCCTCGAATAATTAATGTTTTTTCCTCGTCCGTTTGCTTATATTCCAATGGCGAAAGAGATAACGTAAGATCTGCTTTAATCCCTGTTTCTACTGGTGTTGATTTTAAAACGAATAACCAACCACCTAATACAGCAATGGCAAATCCAAATAAAAACATCCAAACTAAGTGACTTTTTGATTTTGACACAGAAGCCTTTGGTTCTGGGATCGGGGCTGGTGGCAAATCGTCTTGTGGGATATTGGGGGTTAGTTCTAAAATTGGGTCAATATGTGCATGAGCAGACCAAACCGTTTGGCATTTATAGCATTTAACTTCTTTGCCTAATATATTGGTATTGTCTTTTAGATTAAAGCGCGTTTGACACCCAGGACACTTGATAATTACTGACATTTCTCTCTCCTTATTCTCTTATCATACTGCTCTTTCTTTTAAAATCAATCTTTTAAGATTCTTTCCGTTAAAAATACGCTTGATTTGTATTTGCTTTAGCGCTATTTTCAAAGAGAGAAGAGAAAGGATACCACGTGAAGAACCTATTCTTATTTGCTTTAACTGTTTGTTTTATAAGCTTTTCATCCATAACATTCGCCCTTGACGGTGAAGTTCAAGGAGAAGAACCTTATCCGCCTTCTGTCCAACAATTGGATCGAATCGATGTTTATTCTCCACGCGAGGGGGATGCTTTTATTATTAATTTAGCGATGAATTATAAATCTTTTGCCTTGTATGAAGCCTGTTTAATGAAAGACTATACTTCTGGCGAACGTTTTGCACAGAAGTCGATTGCTGCGTATTCTGGCGAACGTGTTTTACCGGAAGATCCAACCAATTGGGCGGTGGCGAATGAACATATTGTTGAAGTTAATCGTGCCTATGAAAATTTAACCTATGTTTTGCGTCGTAGTGCCGCAGATACCTTTCCCGCTTTGACCGCCGAAGCCCAAGCTAAATTTGACTGCTGGGTTGAACAAGCCACAGAAAATACTCAGCCGACTCATATTGATGAATGTCGCAACCGTTATTACGCCGCTATCCATGCTTTAAATGAAAAATTTGATTTCATGTTTATCAAAAATCGTGAGAAAAAAGAAAAAACAAAATGTCATAAGAAAAAAAGTTGTGGAAAAGTGGAAAAAAGAAAAACAACGGTTGCCTCCTATGAAAAAGCAAATACGACGGAGCCTGCCGGCGAAAGTGTTCAAATCTTAACCCCTGTTCAAATGGAAGAAAACCCGGTTACACGCGAAGAATTTGAGGCTTTGAAAAATAAAGTCGATACGATGGAAATTTTCTTAAATGATTTACGTGAACAGTTTGAAAATATCAATGTCCCCAAGACAGACGAGAATGCAACGCTTACAATTAAAACGGACGATAAAATCGAAACCTTTGAAATCTTCTTTGATTTTGACTCTGCCGAAATCAAACAAGAATATCATGATGTCTTGCATCGT